>NZ_LLYU01000013.1:0-92730 GCF_002049515.1 Marinobacter sp. tcs-11
CAACCGCACCGAAGTCATCAAGAACGACAGCCACCTGACGGTGGAGAACAACCGCTTCAGCCACACCAAAGGCAACAGCCACCACACCACAGATGGCGAACATCGCGAGAGCATCGGTGCCGACTACAGCCTGACCGTCAACGGCAGCCACTACAGTAAGCAGGGCAAAAACCAGCTGGTGGAAGCCGGTACGGAGATTCACCACAAGGCCGGTATGAAGATTGTGATCGAGGCCGGTGCTGAGGTGACTCTGACGGCGGGGGGCAGCTTTGTGAAGGTGGACCCGAGTGGGGTGACGGTGTCTGGGCCGCTGGTGCGGTTGAACTCCGGGGGTGGGCCGGGGAGTGGTAGTGGGGTTGGGGTGAAGGGGCCGTTGTTGCCAAATGTGGTGACTCATGATGCTTTATCTGAGCAGCCAGTCTCAACACTTCCCCATACCGAGACACGGCATTCCGGTGATACTCAGTTTGTAAACGCGGACCAGCTGCGACCGATTGAGGCTGACCTGAAACAGGCCGCAAGTTTCAGAAATGCAGCGAGAAACGAAGAAACTTTTTCGGAGGTTTGCTCTGTGAGATCGGACCAAGGGATTTCTTCATGACGCTGCAGAGTTCGAACATTCAAGGAAGTCTGTCTCCGTCCGACAAAAAAATGTTCATGTTGTTTGATGGAGCGATCGCGGGTGGCCTGCGAAGTTTGTATGAAGAGAGCCTGGATGTATGCCCTTTAATGGTACTCAAAGACGGCGTTTTCGATGGCGTATCAGCATTAGGGCCTATGATTGCTGATTTTGGAGCGAGCATAGTGCTTAAAGAGCTGTGGGCAAAGAACCATCCCTTAGTCGCGAGGGCTTCGGTGTTGCATACGTCTTATGATGAGTCAGCATTGTTGGACTTTATGCGGTTTCGGGTTCAGGTGACGATGCCGGAGGGGCACGCTGTCTGGCTAAGGATTGGTGATGCCAAGGTAGTGTCGAGACTAGCTGGAGTTGACGGCCGTTTACCCGCTCATTTTTGGTCTGGCATTAACAGCATCTTTTTCCGTTCAAGTGATGGATCGATGACTCAGTATCGCCCTTCACCTTCCAGAACGAGTGACGAACAAAAGGAAGGACAATTCGCGTCTAATCTGGTGGCCCCATGTTTTCAATTTAGCTTGGATTTGCTGGCCGCTCTGGATTCTTCTGCGGATCACCAACACAGGGACGTGTTATGACTTATTGCGCAACTTGCCCACTCATGACGGCTTTTCTACCCCTTCGATACGCCATTGGCCCTATGCGCTATGAGGGGGAGCTCTTAGCTGGGCTGGAATTGCCCGATTTGCCGGACCTGTTTCCTAATATTGATCGCTATACTGATCTTCAGGATCGGAATCTTGGGCTCGTTCCTCGATTTCTGAGAGATGGCTGGCTGTATGTCTGGAGCGAGTTCGAAGGGAGGTTAATCGAGTATTCGGTTAATGATTCCCTGCTTCAGGAGACGACCCGAGGTGGAGAGGTTGTTGATAATCGCGGCAATGTCTACTTGTCTTTACCCTCTGGTGAACCTGCTGATGTCGCCTGGAGTGAGAATCAATGGTCTGACGCTCATTTCGAAATGATTGTGAATGAACCGGGTCAGCGCAGCAAGTTTATGCGCAGGATTGTGCCAGGAGGTTCACCGAACACTCAGTTGCTTGATGAAAAGACCTTTTATGCCTTGCCAGAAGTTACCTCCATTGAGGAGTTTGACTGGACTGGCCTGGCCCCAACCATTCCCCACTGGCCTCGGTTGGAGCGTTCTACCCGGCGATTTGACCAGCGCGTGATGGGGATAGTGGACGATCCATGGGGCGTTACCGAAGATCTGGCCGCATTGGTTCGTCTGACTCACGATAATCAGGAGAGGTTAAGAGCCAGATTCGGTGGAGAGTGGAGTTTGGCGAAGACGATCAAGGACCTTTATGAGACTGATCGCCAGCTTGAAGCGAAACTTCCTGAACTTGTAGATCTGCCGAAATTACAGAGAGTGTGGCGGGAATCGGATGAGTCTCAGTCACATTTTGAAGACGTTGTTGCTGGGCTCCTTGATTCCTGGGTCCTATGGATGGATACCCTCGAATGTGCGAATGGCCCTGAAACCCTCGCAAGTTCATGCGAGAGCCTGGATCTGGCTAAAGAAGATCATCACACCATTCTGCAGGAAAAATTCGGACTTGCTTTGCTTGGTCCATCTTATTTTAGTAAAGGGGCCGGGGCTATCGGCCGCCTAGCCGCAGTTCAGGGGGAGGGGACTCGCTGGTTCTGGAATGCGTTGCTTGGGATAAGAGAGCGTGTATCACTCGGCGACGTCGAGAAGCTAGTATCAATTGGCGATATGGCTAACGATTCTGTTGAAGACCTATCCAAAGCTGCCACGGCTGTCGTTGCCGCCATAAACTCTAAGGTGTCGGGTTTAGTGGGGCGGGCACCAATTCCATCGGCTGTGCCGACACAAATACTTTTCAACGCAATTTCGCCTGCAGCCGCAGTTGAATTGAGAGGATTCCCGCACCGAATCTCACTTTTAGGCAGTGGTTTTTTGGTGTCTGGATTGGCACGAACAGGGCAGTCCTTGGCGGTGGAAAGTGTAAGTGCTGTTCAATCGAATCAGTGGCTGAGTGAGGCGGCGCGAGAAGGAGTAAATAGCAACATACCTCGCAGTCAATTGCATGCTGAGGTGCCTAGCGTACCTGTTATTCGGGCAATTGCTGCCAATTCGGGAAAATACTATAACGGTAATCCCTATGGTCTGATGGATGGATTGGTCAAGGCCCCGTTGCGATCAGTTTTGGTTGTTTTGACTGGAATTAACATGGTCTCTGCAAACAGTGCCTTGGGTGTTGGTGCCGACCGTGATTTGCAAGGTTTTGCTAGAGCGTTTGGTGGTGTAACCGGCTTTGCCGCAGCGTTTATGTCGCTGCAACATAAGATTGCAGAGCTGAATTGGAGGGAGGGATTGTCAAGATCTATTAATCCCGAGGCACTAAGTCATGGTGTTGGAGCTGCCGCGGCATTTGCTTCTGCTCTTACCGCAGCCTTCGATATTGTTATTTTTGGCGTGCAGGCGGTTGAGTCTTATCGCGCCGGAGATTTTGATACCGCCGCCGTTGAAGTTGGTTTGGTTGGTATTTCTTCAGGACAGCTGGCGTTAGGGGTACGAGCTTTCAGGGCATATAGAGAAGCTAGAGCTGTAGCGTTAGGTCTGCAAACTGCTTCTGCAGTTAGAGGATTGTCTAGACTGGGAGGATGGTTTACTGCATTGTCACTTGGTTTAACCGCATCTTTAATTGGTGGATTGGTTGCGCGCTATCATCTTGAAAACACACCGATCGAACGTTGGCTAGCAAATACTCGTTTTGGTGTAAAACCTGCTGCTTGGGCTGGTAATTACAGGAACGAAATGGGGCGGCTGTATGTGGTTGTTTTTCCGGTTAAATTCAGGCTTGAGAGAGTGCCTCGGTTAAACCCGCATGAAACGCATATTCAGGATTGTTGGTTGATATTGGAGTTGGTTGGACAGAAAAGACTCGAGCCCGACATGATCGAATTTACAGGAAATGAGTTAAGAAATGGTGTTGGATACCGATCCTTGGCATGGCTGGAGGAGAAACTGAGAACAGTATTTGATTCAGAGGAAAAGGAACGAATTTTACAGCCGAATCGAAAAGCCGTTGTGTGGTCAGGTGCTGATTTTTCAATTCATGAGGGCACGAGAATTCACAATGCGGCTTCAACCGCTACTTATAGGCGTATCTACCACAACGATGATCAGATATTTGGGCTGGAAGGACAATTGATATACCGCCCTCAGCCTGGTCTTGAAATGCCTCCGATAGAGGTTGATATCTGGTGATTGAGGATGCAAAAAAACTATTTGATTCGATAGTTAATAAGATAGGGAGCTCATCGAGTGCTCGGGTATTAAACAGTGGTGCTAGCAGTGGTCATTCGCCATCCAAGCCGAGTCTTATTGAGGCGCAAAATGAGATCTATCTGGCTTTGAGAACGGGCAGTGCCGAGAGTAAAGGCATGCTCACTGGCTTTGGTTTTCTTGTAGGTGGGTACGGTGTAGTACTTTTTCTCCTGATCATTGGGTTTGGAAACGCTTTGAGTTCAGATTGGTGGCTTTTGCTGTGTTCAATTCTGGGGATACTAATGCCGGCGGCTTGGGAGTGCACTCGCCCGCCGTCGCTACCAATAGTATTCAATAGGCGCACACAGGAGATCTATTATGATCTTAAAGGAGAGCTTTACCATGCAGTATGGGAAGGCATAGAGGCCGTTGCCTATGAATATAGAATGGTTAATCAATACTCCGGATCTATTGTCCATGGAAACCTGGAGATTATTCTTCAAAAATTTGGAGATCCCCGCAACCGAGTTGCACTGAACCTGTCGGGTATTTCTGCAGGTAAGCGGCTGTCAACGCTGGTTGGTATATGGGAATATCTGCGTTGTTTCATGACCATTGGCCCTTGGTTTGATGAGACCGGACGAAGGACGGAATCCAGGAGCCGGTTCATTGAGGAAACGTTGGAATCTGGGCAAATTTCATTTCTCGATTTGATTCTGGATTCGAGAACTTTTTTAGGCCAGGAGAGAAAGGAAGGCAATGGAATTTCGGGAAGCACGGTTATCGAATGGATTGGTTCCTATCTTTTGTTTCCGGTTGCATTGGGTATGGAATTCATACAAAGGGTTGATCGAAAGAGGTCAAGGAAACATTGGCCTGAAGTCGTCCAAGAACGCCTGGATCCTAACGGCCCAACATCCCGACTGATCGATATCGAAGAAGACTACATGGCGCAAAAACAGAAGGAGCTGGACGAGCTTCATGAAAGAATGCGCAAAACTCTTCCCCGGTAGGTCTTGTCTCAGAAGAGCCAATCGTTCGCTGCGTTGATAACCAGCTTCAACCCATTAACTAACCTCTCAGAGCCAGAAAAGTGCTCAGAAAAAACCACATTGATTGGCCGCTCCTGTGGTCAGCAATAAAAACTGACCTCGGCACTATGCTAACGATGCTGTGCGTAGGAATAATCACCACTGCTGTGGGTGGTGGCATTTTCTACGTCGATTTTGGCGACTGGGGGGCCATGATTGCGGGAGGTTTCTTCGCATTGATGGGCGCTGGGTTGTTTCTGCTTGCTATCGTCATGACTTACTCGGGTACCAGCTACCTATACGGCCAGGCCTTGCTACGGAAGCACGGTGTAGAGGTGGACGGCGTACTGACCAAAAAAGAAGCGGATTGTCAGTTTCATCAGGAATACGACCATCGAAATGAGCCACAGGGGGAAGGGCATTATCAGTGTAACCTTCTGATTGAGTTTGATTTTCAGTTTGATGGCCAAAATCACAGCGGGGCCTTCTATCTGAGTAAGCTGGCAACATTCGACAAGTTGCGGGAGGGTGACCCGGTGCCCCTCAAGGTACTCAGGTTTGATCCCTCCGTTCACAAGGTACGAGAGCGGCGTTTGGCAAATATCTTGAAGGGGCGTGAGCCCCAAATGCCTTCTCTCGTTCCCGAAGGCGCCGAAATTGGTCAGCTGGCTTAAGGAAAGAGACCCCAAAACACAAGGATTGAACCATTGAAAACCCTGAATATCCTCAAATACGTCTTCACACTCATTGGCGCCGGTATGCTTGTTGGTGCGGTGATGAGTTACAGCAGTACAGTGTCATTTATCGAGCGAGCTACGGAAGCCACGGGCACGGTCATTGATCTGGAGCGCTCTCGCTCCAGCGATTCGACAACCTATTATCCGGTGGTCGTTTTCGAGGATATCCGTGGTCGGGAGATCGAGTTCCGGTCGCGCTCCGGCTCAAATCCGCCGTCGTTCAGTCGCGGCGAGCGTGTGTCTGTGTTTTACGAGCCGTCGGCTCCGGAGAGTGCTCGAATCAACAGTTTCTTCTCCCTGTGGGGGCTGCCCATGATTCTTGGAGGTATGGGGCTCGTGTTTGGCGCCATTGGCGGCGGGATGCTGTTGTTTGGTTGGAAGAAGAGCCGCTCACAGGCTTACCTGAAAGATCACGGCACCGAGGTGCTCGCAATATTTTCGTCGGTTGAGCAAAACACCAGTCTGACCGTGAACGGTCGTAACCCGTTCCGCATTGTCTGCCAGTGGCAGCACCCGCAAACCGGTGAGCTTCACGTATTCCGAAGCGATAACCTGTGGTTCGATCCGAGCAATCATATTCAACAGGAAACAGTGCCCGTGCTGGTCGATGAGGCCAATCTCAAGCGCTATTGGGTGGATACCTCATTCCTGCCCAAGCTGGCCAGCTAGCAGCCTATTTGCCTCAGGTTCCCGGTGGGTACGAGTTTTCGTGGCCCATCGCACAAGCGTATTTACGCTCATACCGTTTGTCGGCCCAGGTTTCATAAATCCGGCTGGCAATCGGGTGAATCACCGGCCATAACAGTGGCTTGAACAACCAGCCAAAACGGGTGTGCGACCAGGCTCGCACATTGGCGTGCAATCCCGTTACCCACTCCCCGGTCCAGCTCATCAGATGCAATCGCCGAAGCAGTTGCTCCCGGGAAGGGAGTTGCTGGTTGCTCGGGTTTTGTTCGTGAATATCCGCAAAGATCAGGTTGCCGGTCTGCAGTCTTCGCAGGGTGCGTATCTCACGCGCGCACAGGGGGCAGGAGCCATCGTAGAACAGGGTATCGTAGCGCGGTGCCATGGGTTCTCCGCTGTCAGCTAGTTATTCTGGAGGTATACGGTGTGCTGTGCGTGGATGGTTCAATTTCCTCAAATGCACTTGGTAATTGTTTGATAATGCGGGTGCTTCCTGTAAACGCTACACTGTGTTGCTCATCGCCAGATTGTTGAGCTGGCGAAACTCCTGTGTCCTGAGCGGCACTCCGACAAGGTAAAACAGCCCATGGATGACCAGAAGACAGAATCCCCGCAAACGAATGGCACAGGTTCGCGATCGTTCGCGGATCTCTCCACGCCAATCTACGGGTTGTTCATCCTTGGTATTCTATACACCCTGTATATTGCTCATCAGATTGTTCTCCCGATCATCCTGGCGGTACTGACCAGCCTGTTACTGGCGCCTCTGGTTAAAAAGGCTTACTTGCGCTGGCGCATACCGCGTGTGGTATCCGCATTGGTTCTGGTGCTGGCGGTCCTTGCCGGAATACTGGGGCTGGGTGCCGCGGTCGCCACGCCAGCTCTGGAGTGGGCCCAGAAAGCACCGGAGGGGCTGTCTCGCCTGTTGGTGGGGGAAAGTGAGATCATGCGCCAGATCGACAAGGTCAGTCAGTCTGCCGAGCAGGTCGAAAAATCGGTTGAGGAGCTTTCCAAAGATCAGGGCACCAAACCCACCACGGTGGTATTGCAAACCGACTCCTGGCGCAGTCAGTTGATGTCCAAGGCTCGGAACGGCATTGCCGGGCTGGCGCTGGCACTGGCATTAACCTATTTCCTTTTGGTCAGTGGCGACCGGTTGATTCGCAACTTCGTCAAGCAGTTGCCCCGGTCCCAGCGCAAGACAGTGCTGAGGATCACCCACGATTCCCAGCATCAGATAGCGCAGTATCTGGCGGTACTGGGGTTGTCCAATACGTCTGTCGGCGTGTTGACCGGCCTGATCTGTTGGGCCATCGGCCTGCCAGACCCGGCCGTCTGGGGCCTGATTGCAGGCCTTGCCCGGTTTATTCCGTACCTTGGTAACATGCTTACCATCACCCTGTTGGCCATAGTCTCCGCCATTTCCCTGGACGTGCTCTGGATGATGGTGCTTGCGCCGATCAGCTTCATTGTGCTCACCACGATTGTCGGATTTTTCCTTGAGCCCTGGATTCATGGTTTCCGGATGGCCATCAACCCCGTGATCATCTTTGTTTCGATCTTCTTCTGGGGCTGGTTGTGGGGGCCAGTGGGGGTTCTCCTTGCTGTGCCCTTGATGACGGTTATCCAGGTGGTCCTCAAGCAGATTCCGCGATTAAGGCCGGTTTATCGGGTAATCGCTCGGTAAACCGGTTGAGTCTAATGGATATCCGTAACAGGCCCTGACACACCCGGTGATCTTTCCTATTCTGTCTGGGTAGTTTATTCACCAGAACAGGAGGGTCTGTTGCCGATGATCCCGTCCTCAATGAAGGCGATGGTTCTGAAAGGCCATGGCGGAATTGATCAGCTCATGTATCAGGATGTACCGGTACCTCAGCCGAGGGAAGGCGAGGTGCTGGTTCAGGTAACTGCCACCGCCAAGAACAACACAGACCGCAAAGCCCGTGAGGGGCTATATCCCACTAAAAAAGGGGAAATGACGTCGTTCCAGATGGGCGGCAAGCCTACGCTCACGTTCCCGCGCATTCAGGGGGCCGATATTGTCGGTCGTATTGTTGCTGTGGGCGCGGGTGTCAGTGAACAGCGTATCGGCGAACGCGGCTTGTTGGACTTCAACATCTATGCGGACAACCGCACAGACATCAATCTCACGCCGGATTATTACGGGCATGGCGCAGATGGCGGATACGCCGAGTATGTCGCTTTACCGTCCGATCAGTTCCATCACATTCCCAATCCGGACCTGGCCGACGCCGAGCTCGCATCCATGGGCATGTGTTCCTATCAGACTGCCTACCACATGCTTACCTCCGCCAATATTCAGGCTGGTGAACGCGTGCTGGTTACCGGTGCCAGCGGTGGCGTGGGTACGGCGCTGATTCAGCTCTGCCGGATTATTGGTGCCATTCCCTATGCCCTGAGCCAGAAGGACAAGGCTGATCCATTGCTGGAGCTTGGCGCCGAGGCCGTTCTCGACAGAACCGACATGGATAGCTTTGTCGATCGGGTGAAGGCGGAAACCGGAGGCAAGCCGCTGGACGCGGTCATGGACCTGGTGGGCGGCGACATGACGGACCGTTTCATCGACGCCATGATTTTTGACATGAATGTCCGGAGCACCTATCCGAGGCTGAGTATTGCCGGGGCCAGTGGCGGCAACATCAGCGAAATTCTCTGGACCCGCATCTATCTGTACCAGGTGCAGATTTTCGGTGTGTCCCATGGTACCCGGGAAGAGGCAGAGCAGCTGATGAGATGGATCCGGAGTGGTGATTTAAAGCCTGTGTTGCACGGTGCTTTCCGGCTGTCTGAGTTGCACCGCGCGGAGGAGTACTTCGTGAACCGAGGCAGTAATTACCTGGGAAAAATCGTGATTGTTCCCGATGCCCAGTGGCAGGAGCACGGGCAACCCTACGAGGTGGAGGCGGACTGATGAAACCGGAACTGACCATTCAGTTGATGGACACTCACGCCGGTGGTGATTTCAGCCGCATTGTTACCGGCGGCATTGACCTGTTGCCCGGCGACACCGTGCGGGCGCAGATGGAGTACCTCCGGGACGATGCTGACGGCTTGCGCAAACTCCTGCTGGAGGAGCCCTATGGCATTCCCGAAATGTCCGTGGATTTGCTGGTCCCCGCCACCGATCCCAGGGCGGCGGCTGGATACATTATTATGGAGGTGATGGGATATCCCATCTATTCGGGTTCCAACACCATATGTACGGCGACGGCGGTCCTCGAGGCTGGCATAGTGCCAAAGCAGGAGGGCAAGCAACATTTCATGCTGGAATCGCCGGCGGGTCTCGTGAACATTGAGGCTATTGTTCATGACGGCGTGGTAGAAGCGGTCACCTGCGAGGGCTTGCCGAGCTACATCCACACCTACAATGCCAGTATTAACGTGCCGGGCATTGGCGAGGTTGGCTACAGTGTGGCCTATAGTGGCGGTTTCTACGCCCTGGTGGATGCAAAATCGCTGGGCTTTGACCTGACCCTTGACGAGGAACGGGAGCTGGCCCGCACCGCGCATGCCATTGTCGAGGCCATTCAGGCTGCCCGTGGATTTTCCCACTACACCCTGGGTGATGTCGGGCCTTTGCCATTTCTGCACTTTATGGGGCCGGAAGAAAAAGTGGCCGATGGCTATTTCCGCTCACGATCGGCCACCTACGTCCATCCCGGCGTGATCTGTCGTAGTACTACCGGTACCGGCACCTCGGCCAGGCTTGCGTTGATGAACTACGAAGGCCGAATCCAGCCGGGCGATAAACTGGAAACCGTTTCCCTTCGAGACACCGGTTTTATCGGTGAATTCACCACGGTAGAAACCGAGGGCGAGTATCAGGTGGTCAAAAACAGTATCACTGGCAGGGGTTATGTGATTGCCCGTTCCGACATTGTGGTGAACTGTGACGACCCGATGGTGGAGTGTGATGGGTTGCACCACATACTATCGAGTCGCCACAAATCTAGCGTGGTCTGAGTCTTCGTTTCTCTGCCCGTCGCATCCAGAGCCAGGCGATAAACGCAATCACAGACACCGCCGCGATAATCAGAGTCGCCAGCGCGTTGATCTCCGGTGACACTCCCATCCGAACGGAGGAGAACACCACCATCGGCAAGGTGGTGGCTCCCGGGCCAGACACAAAGCTGGCAATTACCAGGTCGTCCAGCGACAGGGTAAACGCCAGCAACCAGCCCGAAACCAGCGCCGGCGCAATCACCGGCAACGTGATCACAAAGAAGGTTTTCAGCGGCGTGCAGCCCAGATCCATGGCGGCTTCCTCAATGGAACGATCCACTTCTCTCAGGCGGGCACTCACCACCACAGCCACGTAGGCGCTGCAGAAGGTGGTATGGGCAATCCAGATGGTGGCCATGCCACGATCCGTCGGCCAGCCGATCAGTTGGGCCATTTGCACAAACAGCAGCAACAATGACAGGCCGGTGATCACCTCTGGCATTACCAGAGGGGCGGTGATCATGCTGGACAGCAACGTGCGCCCGCGCATCTTTTTGAACCGGGTGATCACGAACGCGCACAGGGTGCCCAAACACACCGCCATGCTGGCGGAATAGAAGGCAATGCGCAGGCTCATCCACACCGCCGACAGGATCTGTTCGTTGGCGAGCAGGGCGCCGTACCATTTGGTGGAGAACCCGGCCCATACCGATACCAACCGTGAGGCGTTGAACGAGTATACGATCAGCACCACCATGGGCAGATACAGGAACAGCATGCCCAGCATCAGCATGGTCTTCGAGAAACCGGGGGCTTTTAACCTAACCATTCTTTTCCATCTCCCGGGCCTGGAAGCGGTGGAACAACACAATGGGTACCAGCAGCAGCGCCAGCATCACGATTGCCAGCGCAGAGGCCACCGGCCAGTCTCGGTTGTTGAAGAACTCTTCCCAGAGCACCTTTCCGATCATCAGGGTATCCGGACCACCCAGCAGTTCCGGAATCACGAATTCGCCCACGGCTGGAATGAACACCAGCATGGAGCCGGCCAGGATTCCGGCCCTGGACAACGGCAGGGTAACGGACCAGAAGGTGGTCAGGCTGCGGCAGCCCAGATCCGACGCCGCTTCCAGCAGGCGTATGTCCAGCTTCACCAGATTGGTGTAGATGGGCAGGATCATGAACGGCAGGTAGGCATAGACGATTCCCAGAATCACCGCGAAGTTGGTGTTCAGCATTTTCAGCGGCGATTCGATTACGCCCAGCCACAGCAGGAAGCTGTTGAGCAGGCCCTGGTTACCGAGTATGCCCATCCAGGCATAAACCCGAATCAGGAACGAGGTCCAGGACGGCAGCATCACCATCAGCAGGAACACCAGTTGCCAGTGCTTCGGCGCGCGGGCCATGGCATAGGCCATGGGGTAGCCGATCAGCAGGCAGAACAAGGTGGCCAGAAACGCGGTTTTCACCGAGCCCCAATAGGCGGCAATGTAGAGGCTGTCGGAGGCCAGGAACAGGTAATTGCCAAAGTTCACCACCACCGACAGGGTATTCTCCACCCATCGGAACACCGGCTCGTAGGGCGGAATAGCCATCACCGCCGAGGTCAGGCTGATCTTCAGCACCAGCGCAAACGGCAGCAGGAAGAACAGCAGCAACCAGGCGAAGGGTACCCCGAACACAACTCGCCGATGGAATACCACTGCCCGCACCCGCTCGGCGAAGGGGGTTATCAATTTTCCAGGAACCTCTGACAAGGTTCCTGATGTGGATGAAGGGCGAGGCGCACGGAGCGCAGCAAAGGAGACATACCTTCTTGGTAGGCGAGTTTGCGAGCACCGCGCAACGCTGCCCTTCGCCGCAGCAGGGGCCTTGTCGGAGGTTTCTGTGGTCATGGCGTCAGTTCCAGAGCAGGATAGGACTGGAAGCTTCCCAGGACACATACACCCGGTCACCCCAGGTGGGCCGCTCGCCCCGGCGCTCCACGTTGGCCATGGTGGCCTGCACCCGCTTGCCGCTGGCGAGCTTCACGTAGTAAGACGTGATGTCCCCCAGGTAAGCAATGTTGTCCACCGTGCCGCAGCTCCAGTTGCTATCGCCTTCGGGCTTCTCGGTCGTCAGGTAGATCTTCTCCGGGCGCAGGGCGATCAGGGTTTCCGTGGTTTCCGCCGGCGTGGTTACACCCCGGTCAATAAACACCGGTGCGTCCAGAAGCTCGCTGGCCAAAGACAGGCTGTCGGAATTGTCTTCCAGAATGTTCGCCTCAAAGATGTTCACGGAGCCGATAAACTCCGCCGTCATGCGGCTGTTAGGGCTCTCGTAGATATCAATCGGCGAGCCCACCTGGGCAATCCGGCCGTAAGACATGATGGCAATGCGGCTGGCCATGGTCATGGCTTCTTCCTGGTCGTGGGTCACCATCAGGCAGGTTACGCCCACTTTCTCCAGGATATCTACCAGCTCCAACTGCATTTCCGTGCGCAGTTTTTTGTCCAGCGCGCCCATGGGCTCGTCCAGCAACAACAGCTTCGGGCGCTTGGCCAGCGAGCGGGCCAGGGCCACACGCTGCTGCTGGCCACCTGAGAGCTGCTGCGGCTTGCGCCTCGCGTAGGGCTCCATCTTCACCAGCTTGAGCATGGCGGCCACACGGTCGGTGATTTCGTTCTTCGGCAGCTTGTCCTGTTTCAGACCCATAGCAATGTTCTGCTCCACGGTCATGTGCGGGAACAGGGCATAGGACTGGAACATCATGTTGGTGGGTCGCAGGTACGGCGGCAGGGCCGTGATGTCCTGACCATCCAGCACAATGCGGCCGGAATCCGGGGTCTCGAAGCCCGCCAGCATGCGCAGCAGGGTGGATTTGCCAGAGCCGGAGCCACCCAGAAGAGCAAAGATCTCGCCCTTGTGGATGTCCAGGCTGACGTCGTCGACCGCCAAGGTGCTGTCGAAGCTCTTGGAAATGCCTTTGATGCTGAGGAGCACCTCCGCTTGCGCGGAGGTGTTGTTGGTTACGGCCACCGTCAGCGACCGGATTTCACGCTGGTCCAGGTGCGAGTCATCAGGCGCTGGGCGTCCTGTGGCCGACCTTCCATCACGTACAGTTTCTTCAGCACTTCCTCGGTGGGATAAATGCTGGTGTCACTCAGGATTTCCGGGTCGACGAACTCGTCAGCCGCCTTGTTCGGGTTGGCGTACCACACGTAGTTGGTGACGTCCGCGATGATTTCCGGGCGCATCAGGAAGTTCATCAGCTTGTGGGCATTTTCCACATTCGGTGCGCCGGCCGGAATGGTCATCATGTCAAACCACAGCACCGCACCCTCTTTGGGGATGGTGTAGCGGATCACGTTGCCGTTTTCGGCTTCTTCAGCACGGGCAGCGGCCTGCAGGATGTCGCCGGAATAGCCGGCGGCCACGCACAGGTCACCGTTGGCCAGGTCGCCAATGTAGCGGGAAGAATGGAAGTAGGTGATATTCGGGCGCACGGCCTTGATCACTTCACCGCCTTTCTTGATGTCGTCGGCGTTGTTGCTGTTCGGGTCCAGGCCGATGTAGGCCATTGCAGCACGAACCATCTCTTCGCCGGAATCCAGCATGGCAATGCCACAGCCACCCGCGGCCAGTTTGCCGGTCACTTCCGGATCAAACACCAGGGCCCAGGAGTCGGTAGGGGCGCTGTCGCCCAGGATTTCCTGGATGCGGCCTTCGTTGTAGCCATAGCCGTTGGTGCCCCACAGGTACGGCAGGGAGAACTGGCTGCCCGGGTCAATCTTTTCCAGATCGTCCATCAGATCCGGGTTCAGGTTGGCCATGTTCGGCAGCTTGCTGTGGTCCAGCGCTACGAACGCCTTGGCAGAAATCTGCTTGGCTACGTAGTGGTTGGAGGGCACCACCAGGTCATAACCGGAACGGCCAGACAACAGGGCCGCTTCCAGCACCTCGTTGCTGTCATATACGTCGTAGACAACCTTGATGCCGGTTTCTTCGGTGAACTTCGCCAGGGTGTCCTCGGCGATGTAGTCAGACCAGTTGTAGACACGCACTTCCTCGGCTGCAAAAACCGAAGAGGCACCCAGAGACATAGCAACAGCGGCGGCAAGCGCCTGTGGCTTACACAACTTCAACATTGGATGGTGTCCCTCACTTAAAAGGGATGGATACAAAACGTGCAGGACGCACGCGGTGTTGTGCAGGTCTGCTGAGGGTGGCCGGAGGTGGCAGGTGTTTGCGAAAACACCGGGGTGCCGCCTTTTGACTCCTCAAAGGAGCCTCTGGCGCACTCCGGATTATCTCTGGCCTTCAGAGCGGTTCACAATCAAGGCGCGACTTTGCAGGAAGGCTGGTTGCCTTTCAAAAAGTCGCAACGCGGAGTGTGGATCGCTCTGCAGGCCCCGAAGGGCGGGCTCTAAGGGCTTCATCTGCGGTGTTGCAGCTCTTGCCAAGGGCTTCGGCCATTGGCTGCGAACTGCGCCTTGCATCTGAAGCCCTTAGAGCTCGCAGAGATAATTCGGAGTGCGTCAGAGGCTCCTTAGGGCTTATCCTGGAAACGGTGGTGGGGAATCCGACCGTATTCGCGCGATATTTATCATGAGAATACGGTCTGCGCTACAAAATTTTTACCGGATGGAGTGGGTGCTTGTGCGTATCCTTGTCGCTGATGCTCAGTGCCGCGCTGTGTGGCGGTAATCCGTGGGCGACTTCCCCATCACTTTTTTGAACAGTCGAGAAAAGTAATAGGCATCGTCATAGCCCAGTTGCCTGCTGATATCGGCGAAGCTCTGGCTGGTGGTATCCAGCAACTCACAGGCCCGTTCCACTTTGAGATGCAGGAAGTGCTGGATTGGCGAGGTGCCGGTCTGCTCCCGGTACCGGGTGGCGAAGTGAGCCGGCGACAGGCCGGAAAGCTCGGCCAGCTGATTCAGGGTCAGGCGTTCCTCCAGATGCTCCCGCATGAAGCTGTGCAGGGAGTCCAGCTCGGCCTGCCGGGCCTGGCTGGTTTCGTCGGCGTTGATGGGCACGGCGGCCAGCAACTGTCGTAGCCGATTGCTGGCGTGGATCAACCCACGGGCCCGGAAGCCCGTCTGCCGTACCGACAGCAGGCCGTTGAAATCCACCAGTAACCGGGGCTGTCTGCCCAGATGCCGGATGCGGGTGCTGTCATCAAAGCCCATGTACTGACCGAAGTCTTCGGCCAGCGGGCCGGTGTAGTGCACCCAGTGAATGGTCCATGGATTGTCCGGGTCCGCCGTGTAGCGGTGACTGACGCCGGCCGGCAGCAGCAAAAGGTCGCCGGCGGTCACGGTATAGGGCTCGCCTGCAACGTTCAGAAAAGCCTTGCCATCGGTGCAATAGATCAAAAGATTGTCACGATGGTGTTCCCGATGCATGTGATGGCCCGCCGCCCGCCGGTAATGGCCGAAGGCCAGCGGGTACAGCTCTCGGGTTAGTGGGTGGTGCGCCAGTTGGCGGACGATGGGCTCCGGAATCACATAGCGAACGCTGTCCGTAGGAACAGGCCACTGGGAGGTTTGCGCGGATGGCTTGGTGTCTTGATGACTGGTCATCGAAAAATAATCCATCATGGGCGAAACTTAGTCAATCATCAGGCGGCAAGGAGCGTGCTAGTCTTTTGGAAAATCATCGCCAGGTCCGTTTCGTTATTCAGCGGGCCACGGCACTCCCGGACAACAACAAACAGGGACCATCCTCATGAAAAAAGTACCTCAGTTTATTGCTGGTGAATTTGTTCAGAGCCAGACCCAGAACTGGATCGACGTGACCAACCCAGCCACGAACGAAGTCATCGCCCAGGTGCCCTGCGCCACGGCAGACGAAATGCGCAAGGCCATCGACAACGCTGGCGAAGTGTTCAAAAGCTGGAAGGAAACGCCGGTATCCGAGCGGGCCCGGGTCATGCTGCGTTACCAGGCACTGCTGAAAGAGCACCACGACGAGATTGCCGAAATCCTGTCCCAGGAAACCGGCAAGACCTTTGACGACGCCAAGGGCGATGTCTGGCGCGGCATCGAAGTGGTAGAGCATGCCGCCAACGTGGCGTCCATGATGATGGGCGAGACCGTTGAAAACGTCGCGCGGGAAGTGGATACCCACTCGTGGATCCAGCCGTTGGGCGTTTGCGCCGGCATTACCCCGTTCAACTTCCCGGCCATGATTCCCCTGTGGATGTTCCCCATGGCCATCGCCTGCGGTAACACCTTTGTACTGAAACCGTCCGAGCAGGATCCGCTCACCCCGATGCGCCTGGCGGAACTGTTCGAAGAAGCCGGTGCGCCCAAGGGCGTTCTGCAGGTGGTGCACGGTGCCAAGGAGCAGGTGGATACCCTGTTGAACGATCCGGCCATCAAGGCCATTTCCTTTGTGGGTTCGGTACCGGTCGGCCGTTATATCTACGAAACCGGTACCCGCAACATGAAGCGCGTACAGAGCTTTGCTGGCGCCAAGAACCACATGGTGATCATGCCGGATGCCGACAAGCAGCAGGTGATCAATGCCCTGGTGGGTGCCTCTGTGGGTGCCGCCGGTCAGCGTTGCATGGCTATCTCCGTGGCGGTGTTTGTCGGCGCGGCGCAAGAGTGGATCCCGGAACTGAAGGAAGCCATGGCGAAGGTGCGCCCGGGTGCCTGGAACGACTCCGGTGCCAGCTATGGCCCCGTTATCAGCGGTAAGGCCAAGGAGCGTATCGAAGCCCTGATTGCCACTGGTGAAGCGCAGGGTGCGAAACTGATGCTGGATGGTCGCGGCTGCACCGTGGATGGCCTGCCGGACGGTAACTGGGTAGGGCCCACGCTGTTCAGCGAGGTGACGCCGGAAATGGATATCTATAAAGAAGAAATTTTCGGGCCAGTGCTCACTTGCATGAACGCGAACGACCTTGGCGAAGCCATTGAGCTGATCAACAACAGCCCCTATGGCAACGGCACCTCCATCTTCACCAACCACGGTGGCGCCGCCCGCCGCTTCCAGCACGAGATCGATGTGGGCCAGGTGGGAGTGAACATTCCCATTCCGGTGCCCCTGCCGTTTTTCTCTTTCACCGGCTGGAAGGGTTCTTTCTACGGCGACCAGCACGCTTACGGCAAGCAGGCAGTACGTTTCTACACCGAAACCAAGACCGTGACCTCCCGCTGGTTCAGCTCTGAGGCAACGTCTTCTGAAGCCAACTTCTCCATCCAACTGCGTTAAGGGTGAGAAAGGGAGCTGAACGATGGATTTCAACCTGACGGAAGACCAGCTGGCGTTCCGGGATGCGGCCCGGGCCTTTGCCGAGAAAACCATGGCGCCCTTTGCCGGCCAGTGGGATGTGGATCACACCTTCCCGGTGGAAGTGATGAAAGAAGCCGGCGAGATGGGCTTTATGGGGATTTATACCCCGGAAGCCCTGGGCGGCATGGGCTTGTCCCGCCTGGACACCTCGGTGATTGTGGAAGAGCTGGCCATGGCCTGCCCATCCACGGCTGCCTTCATCACCATTCACAACATGGCCACCTGGATGGTGGCCAGCTTTGCCTCGGACGACCTGAAGCAGGAATTTGTGCCCAGGCTGGCCAGTGGTGAATGGCTGGCCTCCTACTGCCTGACCGAACCCGGGGCCGGCTCCGATGCCGCCAGCCTGCGTACCAGGGCGGTTCGTGACGGCGACAGCTATGTGATCAACGGCAGCAAGATGTTTATCTCAGGCGCCGGCGCCACCGATGTGCTGGTACTGATGGCCCGCACCGGTGATGCCGACAGTGGCGCCAAGGGGATTTCCACCTTCGTGATCCCCGCCAATGCCGAGGGTGTTTCCTACGGTAAGAACGAGGAAAAGATGGGGTGGCACAGTCAGCCAACCCGCATGGTGACCCTGGAAGACGTGCGCATTCCCGCCAGTAACCGCGTTGGTGAGGAAGGTGACGGCTTTGCCATCGCCATGAAAGGGCTGGACGGCGGTCGCCTGAACATCGCCACCTGCTCCCTTGGCGGCGCCCAGGCGGCGCTGCTGCGGGCGCGCAATTACCTGCACGAGCGCCAGCAGTTCGGCAAACCACTGGCAGCCTTCCAGGCGCTTCAATTCAAGCTGGCGGATATGGCCACCAACCTGGTGGCGGCCCGGCAAATGGTGCGCCTGGGTGCCTTCAAGCTGGATGCCGGCGACCCGGAAGCCACCCTGCATTGCGCCATGGCCAAGCGCTTCGCCACCGATGCCTGTTTCGAGGTGGCCAACGAAGCCCTGCAGCTGCACGGCGGCTACGGCTACATTCGGGAATACCCGCTGGAGCGCTATGTGCGGGACCTTCGGGTACACCAGATTCTCGAGGGCACCAACGAAATCATGCGCCTGATTATTGCCCGCCGCATGCTGGAAGACGGCGTTGCCGAAGCCATCCAGTAACCGGCCCCAATCATCAGCACCGGAACAACCAAAGGAATTTACCATGAGCGAACTGATTCAACTGGAAAAGCGCGATCACATTGCGATCCTGACCATCGCCAACCCCCCGGCCAACACCTGGACGGCAGACTCCCTGGCGGCTCTGGAAGCCACCATTGAAGACCTCAACGCAGACCGCAACATCTTCGCGCTGGTGGTCACCGGCCAGGGTGAGAAATTCTTCTCCGCCGGGGCGGACCTGAAAACCTTTGCCGACGGTGACCGTGCCCGGGCCAACGAGATGGCCCAAAAGTTCGGCCAGGCCTTCGCCACGCTGACCGCCTTCCGGGGTGTGTCGATTGCCGCCATTAACGGCTACGCCATGGGCGGTGGCCTGGAATGTGCGTTGTCCTGCGATATCCGCATTGCCGAAGAGCACGCCCAGATGGCGCTGCCGGAAGCCGGTGTTGGCCTGCTGCCCTGCGCCGGCGGTACGCAAAACCTGCCCTGGCTGGTAGGCGAGGGCTGGGCCAAGCGCATGATTCTGTGCGGCGAGCGGGTAGATGCCAGCAAGGCGCTGCAGATTGGCCTGGTGGAAGAAGTGGTGCCGTCCGGTCAAGGCCTGGAAGCCGCCCTGAAGCTAGCCGAAGGCGCCTGCAAGCAGAGCCCGTCTTCCATTGCCCGCTGCAAGCAGCTGGTGATGAGCGCCCGTGATGGCCGCAGCCACACTGATGGCTGGCGCATGGAGCGGGAACTGTTCGTAGAGCTGTTCCACACCGAAGACCAGAAAGAAGGCGTGAATGCGTTCCTCGAGAAGCGCAAGCCGGAATGGAAAAACCGATAAGCCCGGGGCTGCTATGAGCGATCAACCGATGGTATTTGAAGAATGGACCACAAACGGCGGTGGCCGGATTGCGGTCGCCAGGCTGAACAGCCCGCGTAACCTGAATTCGCTGTCTATGGACATGATCCGCCTGCTCAAGCCGCAGCTGCAACGCTGGGCCGACGATGACAGCGTATGCGCGGTCTGGCTGGAAGCTGAGGGCGACAAGGCCTTCTGCGCCGGTGGCGATATCGTGTCCCTGTACCGCAGCATGACCGAGCCGGGAAAGCTGGCTGAAGGCGAGCGGTTCTTCACCGAAGAATACGAGCTGGACTACCAGATTCACACCTACCCCAAACCCATCGTGTGCTGGGGCAATGGCATTGTGATGGGCGGCGGTATTGGCCTGATGGTCGGAGCCTCCCACCGGGTGGTTACCGAGCACTCGA
This sequence comes from Marinobacter sp. tcs-11, assembly GCF_002049515.1. Taxonomy (NCBI): domain Bacteria; kingdom Pseudomonadati; phylum Pseudomonadota; class Gammaproteobacteria; order Pseudomonadales; family Marinobacteraceae; genus Marinobacter; species Marinobacter sp. tcs-11. Next base: position 19,937 of record NZ_LLYU01000013.1, read on the forward strand.
AGCTGGCTATGCCGGAAGTGAGCATCGGCCTGTACCCGGATATCGGCGCCGGCTGGTTCCTGAACCGCATGCCCGGGCGTACCGGAATGTTTCTGGGGCTGACCGGCACCCGCATGAACCCAGCCGATGCGCTGTTTGTGGGCATGGCAGACCGGTTCGTCAGCCACGAACTCAAAGGGCAGGTGATTGATGCCCTGGCCTCCGCCAACTGGCAGGGTTCCAGCGCCCATAGTGTTGTCAGCTCGGTACTGCGCCAGTACGAACAGCAAAGCCGGGAGGCGCTGCCGGCGTCTCCGGTTCGTGATCACTTTGATGATATCCAGCAGGCCACCGATGGCGATTCCCTTGAGCAGGTGGTAGCGCAGCTGAAAGATCTGGGCGGCCGAGAGGGTTGGCTGGGGAAGGCTGTGAAGGGATTGGCGAGCGCCTCACCCACGTCACTGGCCCTGACCTGGAAACACCTGCAGCGCAGCCAGCGGGACAGCCTGAAACAGGTGCTGGATAACGAGCTGGTGATGTCGGTGAACTGCCTGAAGAAGGGCGAGTTTGCCGAAGGCATCCGGGCATTGCTGATCGACAAAGACATGCAGCCCAGCTGGCGTTATGCCTCGCTGGCGGAACTGGACAACGAGTGGATTGAAGCATTTTTCAGCCAGGCGCCCGGGCACTGATAAATCCCGGCGCACTGCTACAAAAACAAGGAGAAGCAAGATGGCGAAGGTAACTTTTATTGGTCTGGGCAACATGGGCGGGCCCATGGCCTCCAACCTGCTGAAGGCGGGGCATGAGGTCACGGTTTTCGACCTGTCCAAACCGGCGGTCGAGGCATTGGTGGCCGAAGGGGCCAGCACTGCGGATTCCGCTAAAGCGGCGACACAGGGCGCCGAGTGCGTGATCACCATGCTGCCGGCGGGCAAGCATGTGGAAGCGGTGTACCTGGGCGAAGACGGTCTGCTGGCAGCCCTGCCGGCGGGCACCCTGGTGATTGACTCCTCCACCATTGCCCCGGAAACCTCCCGGGCGGTGGCAGAAGCCGCCGCGGCAAAAGACCTGGCCTTTATCGACGCGCCGGTATCCGGCGGCGTAGGTGGTGCCACGGCCGGTACGCTGACCTTCATTTGCGGCGGCGAAGTGGCCACCTACAACAAGGCACGGCCGGTTCTGGAAGCCATGGGCAAGAACATCTTCCACGCGGGACCCCACGGTGCGGGGCAGGTCGCCAAGATCTGCAACAACATGATGCTGGCCATCCTGATGGCCGGCACCAGCGAAGCCCTGGCTCTGGGCGTCAAAAATGGCCTGGACCCTGCGGTACTGTCGGAAATCATGAAGCAGAGCTCCGGCGGCAACTGGGCCCTGAACCTGTACAACCCGTGGCCGGGTGTGATGGAAGGGGTGCCGGCATCCCGGGATTACCAGGGCGGTTTCCTGGTGAACCTGATGACCAAAGACCTGGGGCTGGCGTTTGATAACGCGGTCGCCAACCAGGCCTCCATCCCCATGGGTTCCCTGGCCCGAAACCTGTTCCAGCTGCACGCCGGGCAGGGTAACGGTCAGCTGGACTTTTCGAGTATCCTGAGGCTTTACAAACCGGACTGAGCAGTAGAGCCATGCAAGTAACATTCGGGGAGCTGAAGGCTTTCCTTGAAGATCACTTTCCCCAGGGTACCGCCTACGGCACCCTGGAGGAACTGGGGGATGGCTGGGCCGAGATGAAGCTGGAGGTGAACGACGACCATCTGCGCCCCGGTGGAACCGTGTCTGGCCCGGTTATGATGGGGCTGGCAGACGTGGCCATGTATGCCGCCCTGCTGGGCAAAATCGGCCTGGTGCCACTGGCGGTGACCACCAACTTCAACATCAACTTCATGCGCAAGCCCGCCGCCCACGCTGCGGTGTGGGCCCGCGCTACCTTGCTTAAAGTAGGGCGCACGATGGCGGTGGGTGAGGTGTCGATCTATTCCACTGGCATGGAGGAGCCGGTGGCCCATGCCACTATGACGTACTCTATTCCTCCGGAGAAGCATCGGCCCTGAGGCCCCGGCTCAGCTCCGGCGCGAGAGCTTCGGCAATGTACCGATAGCCTTTGATGCCGGGGTGGTAGCCGTCGCTGGCCAACAACCCGGTATCGTCAATAACCGGGTAACGGGTGTAGCGGAAGTTCTGCGGCATCTCGCTGGCCAGTTGCCGGTAGATGTTGTCCAGAAGCCTGGCCCGCCACCCCATCACGTAGCGCAAGGGTGCGGGCAGGGCAGTAAACAGGTGCATGGGCGGCACACTCAGCAGCATCAGGGGTGCCGGATACCGCGCTTGGAGCAACTCTCTCAGGTCCAGCAGTTGCTGGCGGAATCGTTTCCGGGGTGTAAAACCGGTGGTGTCGTTTACCCCCATGCTCAGGATAACTACATCGGCTTCCGGTAAGTCTGTTTGTTCCAGCGCCCGGTTCAGGGCATTCAAACGAATACCGTTAACCCCGAAGGTGTGCCAGGCGATGGTTTGCCCGGTTCCCTTATGAAGCTCCCGTGCCAGCTGGCTGGCCAGGCCCTGATCGTGGGTTTGGGCGCCCACGCCGGCTGCGGTGGATTCGCCAATCACCAGGATGCACCGGGCGGGCTCGCCCTCACCATATTGCCCGAACGGAGATCCGGAGGCCTCCGGCAGCCGTGGCGTGGTTTGACGAGTGCGCATACCCTGATACAGCAACACCGGAAAGAGCACAGCCGTGGTCAGCCAGAATGGAAGATGCATTGCGTAGATCCCGGGTTTAGTGGAGCAGAATGGTTCTGGTATCGGCGATATTAGTCGCAAGGTTCGCAGCGGGGCCCTTAACGTTCAACCGCTCATGGCCTGTCCCACTTTAGAGCCGTTGTGGCGTTTGAGCTGGCCGCAGATCCAGCCGCCGGTCGCCACCAGTTTCTCCAGGTCGACACCGGTTTCTATACCCAGCCCATTTAACAGGTAGAGCACGTCTTCAGTGGCCACATTGCCGGAGGCGCCCTTCGCATAAGGACAACCGCCCAGGCCTGCCACCGAGGCATCGATTACGCTGACGCCTTCTTCCAGTACCGCATACAGATTGGCCAGGGCCTGGCCGTAGGTGTCGTGGAAGTGGGCCGCCAGCTTATTCATAGGAATATGGGCGGCTACGGCCTCCAGCATGCGCCTGGCTTTCAGCGGTGTGCCTACGCCGATGGTGTCGCCCAGGGAAATCTCATGGCAGCCCATGTCGTACAGGGCCTTGGCGACGCTGGCGACCTGCCCTGGCTCAATGTCACCCTCATAGGGGCAACCCATCACCGTCGACACGTAGCCGCGCACCGGAATGCCGTGCTTGCGGGCTGCTTCCACCACGGGAGCGAAGCGGTCCAGGCTTTCGGCGATACTGCAGTTGATGTTCTTTTGGGTAAAGCTTTCGGAGGCGGCGCCGAACACCGCAACTTCGTAGGCTCCGGCCGCCAGGGCATTTTCGAAGCCTTTGAGGTTGGGGGTGAGGGCAGAGTAGCGCACGCCGGCCTTTCGAGTGATGCCGGCCATGACCTCGGCGGCATCACCCATTTGTGGCACCCATTTGGGGGAGACAAAGCTGGCGGCTTCGATGTGGGTAAGGCCGCAGTCGGCCAGCCGGTCGATCAGCCCGGTTTTGATGCTGGTAGCAATCACCGGGCCGGGTTCGTTCTGCAGGCCGTCCCGGGGGCTCATTTCCACCAGTCGGACACGTTTCGGGAAGGCCATTACTCAGTCTCCTCAATCTCGATGGCGATCAACTCCGCCCCTTCGGATACCTGGTCGCCCTGGGCAAAGAACACCTCGCTGACGGTGCCATCGGCCGGGGCTTTGATGGCGTGCTCCATCTTCATGGCTTCCATGATTACGAGAGTCTGGCCGGCGGTGACCTTATCGCCAGCCTGCACCTGCACCGCCACAATGGCACCGTTCATGGGGGCAGAGAGGCTGCCGTCGCCGGCCAGGTCTTCGGTTTCCCAGCGTTCACGGTAGAGCTTGCAGGTGATGCTGTTGCCTTCGTGGAACAACACCAGTTCGTCGTTGTGCAGGTTGCCGTACACGCACAGGCGGTGGCCATTGATGACCGCTTGCAGGTAATCGTCCTGCAGGCTGGCCTGCAGGGTATAGCGGTTGTCGCCGAGGGTTATCTGATAGCCGTGATCCTGCTCAAGAACCCTTAGTTCAACCACCTCCTCGCCCACCTGCAGGGCCAGGGGTTCGGCGTAGTCGGAATTCAAGCGCCAGCTGTTCTGCCGGCCGAAGGGCGACCAGGGGTCTGTGCTGACCACTTCACGGGACTTGCGGTGTTCCAGGAGAAAGCCGGCAGCCAACACAAGAACCTTGCCGGTATCCGGGCCGGAAGCGGGAAACAGCAGCTCGCGGTGGTCATCAATGAAACCGGTGGTCAGCTCGGCCTGGCGAAAGGGTTCGGCATCGGCCAGGGCGTGCAGGAAGCGGATGTTGGTTTTTACCCCGGCAATGCGGTACTGCTCCAGGGCCTGCACCATGCGGTTGATGGCCTGTTCCCGGGTTTCGTCCCACACGATGAGCTTGGCGATCATCGGGTCGTAGTGGATGCTGATCTCGTCCCCTTCGGTAACGCCGGTATCCACCCGCACGTGGGCGGATTCTTCCGGGGTGCGCAGGTAACGCAGGGTGCCGGTGGCAGGCAGGAAGTCCTGGTCCGGATCTTCGGCGTAGATGCGCGCTTCCAGGGCGTGGCCGCGGGTTTTCACCTGTTCCTGGGCCAGCGGCAGGGGCTCACCCCAGGCCACTTTCAGCTGCCATTCCACCAGGTCTTGCCCGGTGACCATTTCGGTAACCGGGTGTTCCACCTGCAGGCGGGTGTTCATTTCCATGAAGAAGAACGAGCCGTCTACGTCGTACAGGAACTCGACGGTGCCGGCGCCCACGTAGTTAATGGCTTGCGCGGCTTTCACGGCGGCCTCGCCCATGGCTTTACGGGTGGCCTCGCTCAGCCCCGGTGCGGGCGCTTCTTCCAGTACTTTCTGGTGGCGACGCTGCACCGAGCAATCCCGCTCGGCCAGGTAGATGCCGCTGCCCTGATGGTCGCAGAACACCTGGATTTCCACATGCCGTGGCTGGGTCAGGTAGCGTTCGATCAGCATGTCCGGGTTGCCGAAAGCGTTCCTCGCTTCCCGCTGGGCGGCGGCCAGGGCGTCATCAAAGTCGGCCATTGTTTCCACCACCCGCATGCCTTTACCACCACCACCGGCAACGGCTTTCAGCAGCAGCGGGAAGCCGCATTTCTCAGCCTCGGCCCGCAGCAGCTCCGGCGACTGGTCTTTGCCGTGGTAGCCCGGCACCAGAGGCACACCGGCTTTTTCCATAATCGCCTTGGCGGCGGACTTGGAGCCCATGGCGGCGATGGCCGAAGAGGGCGGGCCGATGAATACGATGCCGTTGGCTTCGCAGGCTTCGGCAAAGCCGGTGTTTTCAGACAGGAAGCCGTAGCCGGGGTGAATGGCCTGGGCGCCACTCTGCCTGGCAATGTCGATAATGGTGTCGGCTTTCAGGTAGCTGTCAGCGCTGGCGGCCGGGCCGATGTTGAAGGCCTCGTCTGCCATGGCGACATGACGAGCGTTGGCGTCAGCGTCTGAGTAGACTGCCACGCAGCGGATACCCATGCGGTGGGCGGTCTGGATAATCCGGCAGGCGATTTCGCCGCGGTTGGCGATCAGGATTTTGTTGAACATTATGTGTTATCTCCCGGAACCCAGCTGGCCTTGCGTTTGTTCAGGAAAGCGCTGAGCCCTTCCTGGCCTTCCTCACCCGCACGGATGTCGGCGATGCGTTGGGCGGTGTCTTCGATGACATCGGCGCTGATGGGCTTGTGGCTGACAGCAAACACCAGGTCCTTGGCGGCACTCATGGCTTGCGGGCCATTGCCGGCCAGTTGTAGCAGCAGCTCGTTGCAGCGGGCGTGCATGGAAGCTTCGTCGTCACAGACGATGTGCACCAGCCCGTATTCGCAAGCCTGTTTTGCGCTGAAGACTTCGGCGGAGATGAAATAGCGCCGGGCCTGACGCTCGCCGATTGCCCGCACCACGTAGGGGCTGATAACGGCGGGAACCAGGCCGAGTTTCACTTCACTCAGGCAGAAGCTGGCGTTTGCGGTGGCCAGTACGATGTCGCAGCAGGCTGCCAGGCCGACTGCGCCACCGTAGGCTGCGCCCTGAACCAGGCCGATCACCGGCTTGGACAGGTGGTTGAGGGTGCTCATCAGCCTGGCCAGTTCCCGGGAGTCGTTCAGGTTCTCGGCGTGGTCGTTGTCTGCCATGCGGCGCATCCAGCCAAGGTCGGCACCGGCGGAGAAGTGTTTGCCTTCGGAGCGCAGGAGGACAACGCGGGTTTGGTCGTCTCGTTCCGTGACTTCCAGCGCCTTGATCAGTTGCTGGATGATCGCGTCGTCGAAGGCGTTGCGCTTGTCTGGCCGGTTCAGCACGATTTCGGAAACACCACCTTCCAGGTAGTTGAGCAGAACGGCAGAGGTCTGTTTAGTCATGGCGTTCTCTCCGGTTACATGCGGAACACGCCAAAGCGCGTCGGCTTGGCGGGTCGGTTCAGGGTGGCAGACAGGCTGAGGGCAACCACTTCCCGGGTCTGGGCCGGGTCGATCACGCCGTCGTCCCACAGGCGGGCGCTGGCGTAGTAGGGGTGGCCCTGTTGTTCGTATTTATTCGCAATGGGTTTCTTGAATTCGGCTTCTTCTTCGGCACTCCAGTCCTGGCCTTTGCGTTCCATGCCTTCACGTTTGACTGTGGCGAGTACGTTGGCGGCCTGTTCGCCGCCCATCACCGAGATGCGGGCATTCGGCCACATCCACAGGAAGTCCGGGCTGTAGGCCCGGCCGCACATGCCGTAGTTGCCGGCACCGTAGCTGCCGCCAATCAGCACGGTGATCTTGGGCACGTTGGCGCAGGCCACGGCCATGACCATCTTGGCGCCGTGCTTGGCGATGCCTTCGGCTTCGTATTTCTGGCCCACCATAAAGCCGGTGATGTTCTGCAGGAACAGCAGCGGGATGTTGCGCTGGCAGCACAGTTCAATAAAGTGCGCGCCTTTCTGGGCGGATTCGCTGAACAGGATGCCGTTGTTGGCGATGATGCCCACGGGGTAGCCGTGGATATGGGCGAAGCCGGTCACCAGGGTGGAGCCGTAGTAGCGCTTGAATTCGTCAAATTCGGAGCCGTCGACGATACGGGCAATCACGTCGCGTACGTCGAACTGTTTGCGCAAATCGGTGCCCACGATGCCGTAGATTTCGTCCGGGTTATACAGCGGTGCCCTGGGTTCGCGGATTTCCACGGGTACGGGTTTGCGGCGGTTGAGGTTGGCGATGCAGCGCCGGGTGATCTCGAGGGCGTGGGCGTCGTTTTCGGCATAGTGATCGGCCACGCCGGAGGTTTTGCAATGGACATCGGCTCCGCCCAGGTCTTCGGCGCTGACCACTTCGCCGGTGGCGGCTTTGACCAGTGGCGGGCCGGCCAGGAAGATGGTGCCCTGGTTGCGCACGATGATGGATTCGTCGGCCATGGCGGGTACGTAGGCGCCGCCGGCGGTGCACAGGCCCATAACGACGGCGATCTGGGGGATACCATCGGCAGACATTCGGGCCTGGTTGTAGAAAATGCGCCCGAAGTGGTCCCGGTCGGGGAAGACTTCATCCTGTCGTGGCAGGTTGGCGCCGCCGGAGTCGACCAGGTAGATGCAGGGCAGGCGGTTGGTTTCGGCGATTTCCTGGGCCCGCAGGTGTTTTTTGACGGTGAGCGGGTAGTAGCTTCCGCCTTTTACGGTGGCGTCGTTGGCGATGATCATGCATTCGGTACCGCTGACCCGGCCGATGCCGGCGACCACGCCGGCGGCGTGGACGTCTTCGTCGTAGACGTTGTAGGCGGCGAACTGGCCGATTTCGAGGAAGGGGGAGCCTTCGTCGATGAGGGTGTTGATGCGCTCGCGGGGCAGGAGTTTGCCTCGGTCGGTGTGGCGCTTCTGGTAGTCGGGGCCGCCGCCCTGGTGGATCTTTTCGACTTTTTCCCGGAGGTCGGCGACGGCTTGTTGCATGGCCTGGTGGTTGGCCTGGAATTCGTCGGACCTTGGGTTGATTTTGCTTTGGAGTATCGTCATGTTCCGTGGTCCCTCGGGTTGGGGGCACGGGCCTGGAGGGGTGTCGTTCCGAAAACCGCTACGAGCACATCCATGTGCGCTTCTCTCCGGCCATCCATGGCCTCCGAAATTTTCGGAACGACACCCCTCCAGTCCCTAGTCGTACAATTGGAGCTGGATTCTGTGCGTCGTTACTTGTTCAGGAACAGCTCGCGACCGATCAGCATCCGTCGGATTTCAGACGTTCCAGCGCCGATTTCGTAGAGTTTCGCGTCCCGCAGCAGGCGGCCGGTCGGGTATTCGTTGATGTAGCCGTTGCCGCCCAGCAGCTGGATGGCGTCCAGGGCCAGTTTGGTGGCCATTTCGGCGGAGTAGAGGATGGCGCCGGCGGCGTCTTTGCGGGTGGTTTCGCCGCGGTCGGCGGACTGGGCCACCATGTAGACGTAGGATTTCGCGGTGTTCATCCAGGTGTACATGTCGGCGACTTTGCCCTGTACCAGTTCGAATTCACCGATGGCCTGGCCGAATTGTTTACGCTCGCGGATGTAGGGGATGACCACGTCCATGGCGGCTTGCATGAGGCCGAGGGGGCCGCCGGATAGGACGATGCGTTCGTAGTCGAGGCCGCTCATCAGTACTTTGGCGCCGTTGCCTACGCCACCGAGGACGTTTTCTTTGGGAACCTTGCAGTCTTCAAACACCAGTTCGCAGGTGTTGGAGCCGCGCATGCCGAGTTTGTCGAGTTTCTGGTGGCGGCTGAAGCCGGGGTAGTCGCGTTCTACGATGAAGGCGGTGACGCCTTTGGAGCCGCCTTGCGGGTCGGTTTTGGCGTAGATTACGTAGGTGTTGGCGTCTGGCCCGTTGGTGATCCACATTTTGTTGCCGTTGAGGACGTAGTGGTCGCCTTCATCCCGGGCGTGGAGTTTCATGGAGATGACGTCGGAGCCGGCGTTGGGTTCAGACATGGCCAGGGCGCCGATGTGCTCGCCAGTGATGAGTTTGGGAAGGTATTTCTGTTTCTGCTCTTCGGTACCATTGCGGTTGATCTGGTTCACGCACAGGTTGGAGTGGGCGCCGTAAGATAAGCCAACGCTGGCGGAGGCGCGGCTGATTTCTTCCATGGCGATGACGTGTGCCAGGTAGCCCATGTCGGAGCCGCCGTATTCTTCACTCACGGTGATACCCAGCAGGCCCATGTCGCCCAGTTTGCGCCACAGGTCCATGGGGAATTCGTTGGTGCGGTCGATTTCCTCGGCCCGGGGAGCGATTTCATCGGCGGCGAAGCGGTTGACCTGTTCACGCAGGCTGTCGAGGGTTTCGCCCAGGCCGAAGTTGAGTTCGCTGTATTGGGATTTCATGGTGTGCTGCCTTTTTTGTTCTTGCTAGTGCGTGTCGTTAAGCGGCCCGCTGCCGGTTGTTGCCTTAGTCGGTGGCCAGGCTTTGTTGTTCTTTCTTTTTCTGAAGTTCTTCCAGGGCTTCGCGGCATCGGGTTTCTGCGGTGTCTATTTCCATCTCCGCCTGCGCGATGTCGTCTTTCTGTTGTTCAAGGTGCGCGCGCCGGTCGCCCAGGATTTCGAGCATTTTCAACAGCTGCTTTTCGTTGCCGGTGAGGGTTTCATCCCAAAGGTCGAACAGCTCCTTGGTCTGGGCCAGGGAAAAACCCATGCGCTTGCCGCGCAGGATCAGCTTCAGGCGTACCCGGTCTTTGTTGCTGAAGATGCGGGTCTGCCCGCGCCGGGTGGGGTTCAGAAGCCCCTGGTCTTCGTAGAAGCGGATGCTTCGTGTGGTTACGTCGAACTCCTGGGAAAGCTCGCTGATGCTGAAAGTTCGTTTTTCGCTCATGACGGATTTCCTTTTTTCACCAAGGTTAGTTAAAGTTTACGTAAACGTAAAGTGTTTTTGTGGTCCGAATGGATACCCGCGGATCAGACTTCGATCATTGTTAATAAGGAGTACCCGATGGAATTCCAGAATGTGCCGGCAATTGTAACAGGCGGTGCCTCCGGTCTGGGTGAGGGCGCTGCCCGTGCTCTGGCGGCGGCTGGCTGCAAGGTTGCGATTCTTGATGTGAACAAGGAACAGGGCGAGAAGGTTGCGGCTGAGCTCGGCGGCATCTTCCTGCATTGCGATGTGACCTCGGCTGACAGTGCTGAGGCTGCTGTCACTGCTGCGCGAGAGGCTCATGGCCCCTGCGGTGTCGCCGTGAACTGCGCGGGTATTGCGCCAGCGGCGAAGATTCTGGGCCGGGAAGGCGTCATGCCACTGGAGAGTTTTAGTAAGGTGGTCCAGGTCAACCTGATTGGTACCTTCAATATTCTGCGGCTGGCGGCAGCCGACATGGCGCAACGGGAACCCAACGATGACGGCGAGCGCGGTGTCATCATCAATACCGCTTCGGTTGCTGCCTACGAAGGCCAGATTGGCCAGGCGGCTTACAGCGCATCCAAAGGTGGTGTGGTTTCCCTGACCCTGCAGGCGGCCCGTGAGCTGGCCCGTGAAGGGATTCGGGTGAATACCATTGCTCCTGGCCTGTTTATGACACCAATGCTGGCGGGTATGCCCGAGGAAGTGCAGGACAGCCTTGCAGCCACGTTGCCTTTCCCGAAACGCCTCGGTAAACCTGAAGAGTTCGGGATGATGGTGGACCAGATGGTGCGCAACCCGATTCTGAATGGCGAAGTCATCCGGCTTGATTGTGCCCTGCGGATGGCGCCAAAGTGACATTGAAACAACCTGCCAAAAGCGGGTTTCTGTAATGGCGTTCGCCAAAAGCGAACCGGGAACCACAGGTGAGTGATATGACTAACCCTGTCGATCAGGAAGAACTGGCTCTTTTCCGGGAGTCTGTGATCAAGGCTCTGGAAACCGAAGTGGCCCCGCATTACGAAGCTTGGGAAAAAAGCGGCATTGTGCCACGGGAGCTTTGGAACACTCTGGGCGATGCAGGCATGCTGTGCGTCGATGTGCCGGAAGACTGTGGCGGCTGCGGTGCACCCTTCCAGTACTCGGTCGTGGTGGGTGAGGAGCTTGCCCGGCTGGGATTCGGTGCGCTTTCCACCAACGTGATGGTGCATTCCGACATTGTCGCGCCCTATCTCAGCCATATCGGCAATGAACAGCAGAAACAGCAGTGGCTGCCGAAGATGGTATCAGGTGAGGCGGTGGGCGCCATTGCCATGACCGAGCCGGGCGCCGGCAGCGACTTGCAGGCCATGCGCACCAGCGCTGTGAAAGACGGTGACGACTACATCCTAAACGGCTCCAAGACTTTCATCACCAACGGCCAACACGCCGATATGGTCATTGTCGCCGCCAAAACCGACCCCAAAGCCGGAGCCAAGGGGATCAGCCTGTTCCTGGTGGATACGTCGCTGCCAGGATTCAGCAAAGGCCGGAACCTGGACAAGATTGGCCAGCACTCTGGCGATACCTCCGAGCTGTTTTTCTCCGACATGCGCGTACCTGCCTCGGCGTTGCTGGGCGAGGAAGGACAGGGTTTCGTTTACCTGATGCGCGAACTGCCCCGTGAGCGACTGGTGATCGGAGCGCTGGGGGTGGCAGCGGCCCGGGGCTCGCTGGACATGACCATCCAGTATGCCCAGGAGCGTGAGCTGTTTGGCCAGAAGCTCAGCCAGTTGCAGAACACACGCTTCGAAATTGCCCGCATGGAAACGGATTACCGCATCAACAAAGCGTTTGTGGACCAGTGCATCCGGGAATACGAAGAGGGCAAATTGGATGCCCCCACGGCGTCCATGGCCAAGTACAGCGCTACCGAGATGCAGTGTCGTGTTGCTGATGGCTGTTTGCAGCTGTTTGGCGGCTATGGCTACACCACGGAGTACCCGATTTCCAGGAACTTTATTGATGCCCGGGTGCAGCGGATTTATGGCGGCACGTCGGAAGTAATGAAGGAAATCATTGCCCGGTCGGTACTCGGAAGATAGTACCTCCTGAATCCAGCGCTAATTCTTTTTGAAGGCGACTGAAATGTATGGGGTTCGAGCAGGGGGATACCTTTCCGGGACCGTCAAAAGCCATGGATGGCTTTTGTCGAGCGTACAGGGATGTATTCACAGCGTGTCTCGGAAAGGTATCCCCCTGATCGAACCTGACTCCCAACATGGAGACCAGATTCAATGAACAACAATGACATCGTTATAGCAGGCTCCGCCCGAACCCCCATGGGCGGAATGATGGGCTCCCTGAGCTCGGTACGTTCACCGGACCTGGGCGCCGTCGCCATAAAGGCCGCCATTGAGCGCTCTGGCCTTCAGCCGGCAGACATCCAGGAAGTGATCATGGGCTGCGTATTGCCCGGCGGTCTGGGCCAGGCACCAGCTCGCCAGGCCTCAAGGGCCTCTGGTATCCCGGACAGCTCAGGTTGTACCACCATCAACAAAATGTGCGGCTCCGGCATGCAGGCCGTCATCATGGCTCACGACCAGATCAAAGCTGGCACCAATAACATCATGATCGCCGGCGGCATGGAAAACATGAGCCAGGCACCGTACCTGTTGCCGAAAGCCCGCGCCGGCATGCGCATGGGCCATGGCCAGGTACTCGACAGCATGTTCCTGGACGGTCTGGAGGATGCCTACGAGGGTGGGCTGATGGGCGTCTTCGCGCAGCGCACGGCTGACAAATTCGACATCACCCGCCAGGCCATGGATGAATTCGCCATCGGCTCCCTGCAGAAATCCCTGGCGGCCATCGAAAACGGCTGGTTCCGGGACGAAATCGTATCGGTAACGGTCCCGGGCCGGGGCGGTGACACCGAAGTGGATACCGATGAACAGCCGGGCAACGCCAAACCGGAGAAAATTCCACATCTCAAACCCGCGTTCGCCAGGGACGGTTCTGTCACCGCCGCCAACTCCAGCTCCATCAGTGATGGAGCTTCCGCGCTGGTACTGGCCTCCGCCGCCGAAGCCGATGCCCGGGGCCTGACCCCGCAGGCCCGCATCGTGGCGCATGCGACTCACGCCCGTTTACCGGCTGAATTCACCCTCGCGCCTATCGGTTCCATCGAAAAGGTGCTGAAGAAAGCAGGCTGGAGTGTGGATGATGTGGATCTGTTCGAGATCAACGAAGCCTTTGCCGTGGTCACCCTGGCTGCGATCAATGAGCTGAAGCTTCCTGCGGAGAAGGTCAACGTGCACGGCGGTGCCTGCGCGCTGGGGCATCCGATCGGCTCGTCCGGCTCCCGGATCATCGTCACCCTGATCAATGCGCTGAAACAGCGTGGGCTTAAGCGTGGTGTAGCCTCGCTCTGCATCGGTGGTGGTGAAGCCACGGCTGTGGCTATTGAGCTGATCTGATCGGCTTATATTCCCTGTAGCCTGTCAGCTCTGGGGCGGCTTGCGGGGTGGCCGGGTTAAAGATCCCGTTCCTGGAATTGTCGCGGTTCGATTTTCAGCTTTTTCAGGCGTGAGGACAGGGTGGTCGGTTTGACACCCAGCAGCGCAGCGGCGCCATCGTCGCCGAACACCCGGCCGCCACTGATTTTCAGGGCTCGTCTCAGGTTGTTTGTCTCAAGCTCCCTGAGTTCGTGCTCTGTCATCAGTTCACCGTCGAAATGCCTGGCTGGCGGCATGGGTTCCAGCGTGTGTCTGGCGGCAGAATCCGGACCCTGCAGGTCCAGATCCAGCCGGCCATCGGCTGTGATTACCTGACGTTCAATAACGTTTTCCAGCTCCCGAACATTGCCTGGCCACGGGTAAGCTTTGAGCGTTTCCACGTCCCGCTCCCGGAGTGCCAGCGGTGGCCGGTTGAATTTCTGGCACGCCCGGTTCAGAAACTCCTGGGCGAGAATGGGAATGTCCTCGATACGTCGGCGCAACGGCACCGACTCAATAGGGAACACATTCAGGCGAAAGTACAGATCCTCCCGGAAGTTTTTGTCCCGGACCTCGGTTTTCAGGTCGCGGTTGGTGGCGGCAATGACACGAACGTCCACGGCTCGGGTGTGGTTTTCCCCCACGCGTTCGAACTGTTGATCCTGCAAGACCCGCAGCAGCTTGCCCTGGAGCTCCAGTGGGATCTCGCCCACTTCATCCAGAAAAAGGGTACCCCCATCGGCGAGCTCGAAGCGACCAACCCGGTCACTGACGGCTCCGGTAAAGGCACCCTTTACATGGCCAAAGAACTCACTCTCAAACAGATCCTTGGGAATCGCTGCGCAGTTTACCCGGATCAGGGGGCGATCCCTCCGGCTGCTTGACTGATGAATGGCCCGGGCAATGAGTTCCTTGCCGGTACCGGATTCCCCGGTGATCAACACGTTGGCATCGGTTGGGGCGACCATTCCGATTCTGCGCACGATGGCTTTGATAGCATCGCTCTGGCCTAAAATTTCGTGAAAGTGGTATTCCGCACTGAGTTCTTCCTGAAGGTAGGCGTTTTCCATTTCCAGGCGGTGTTTCAGGGTTTCCACTTCCTCCAGTGCTTTTTGCAATTCCTTCTGAGTCTCAAGCCGGGCAGAGATATCGCGAAACACCACCACGGCACCAACCGGGTGGCCATTGTCTATAATGGGCGTACTGGTGTATTCCACCGGAAAGCCGGTGCCATCCTTGCGCCAGAACCAGTCCTCGCCAACCCGTTTTACACTGGCGTCCCGAAACGCGGCATAGATAGGGCATTCTTTCAGGGGGAAGATGCTGCCGTCTTCGTGGGAGTGGTGCACCACCCGGTGAATCACCCTTCCCATCAGTTCGTCAATGCGCCAGCCCAGCATGCGTTCCGCTGCCGGGTTGGCAAAGGTCGTCCGTCCCTCGGCATCCACCCCGTAAATGCCTTCGCCCACCGCGTGCAGGATCAACTGGTTTTCCCGCTCCATGTCCTTGAACAGTTCTTCTACCCGCCGCCATTCCAGCAGGCCACCCCGGTGGTAGTGGTTGGCGTCGTGTCGTTCCCGCAAGGTGCGCAGCTGGCGCCGGTCCCGAAGCAGTAGCAGGAGGCTCTGGGATTCGGCTTCACCCACCCGTGAGGAAGAAATCTCCAGCTCCACGTTGCGCCCATCCCGATGCTGCAGGATGAAATCCCGGCTCCAGCCATGACTGCGAAACAGGGTTTCCTCGGTAAAGGCGATGAGCTGAGGCCGCTGGTCGGTGAACAGGTGGGTACAGGGAGTACCAATCAGAGACTGTCTGTCGGTTCCGACCAGCCGCCCCATGGCGCTGTTGGCAGCGATGATGAGATCGCGCCCGGCATCCACCAGCAGCGCCGCCTCCGGCAGGTGGTCAATCCAGCTGGTGGTACTGGTGGATGTTATCGCGGCTTTGATTGTCATCGGGTTGTCCTTTCTCTGGCCTGACAGAGACAGAACAAACCTTGTGCCAACTCTGAAATTTCGTAGTGGAGGCTACGAAATATCGTTAATTACGAAAGTTCGTAATTGGCAGGAAGCACCGAAGAAAAATAAAAGCAATATAAAACAAGGTGTTAAATATTTTTTTGGGGTTGGCACAAACCCTGCGATATCTCCTCCAGAACGTGTTGTCGGCCCGGGAGCAGATTCTCTCCGGGAGCCGAGCCACCACTTTACTGCACCGCAAGAGTGCATAAACGACCCGTACTTCAGGAGAGTGCCCCATGACGACAAAGAGCCTTGGTAATCCGTTTGATGGAGACAAATCGCTGATCCACGCCAAAACCTGTGGCTGCCCGGACTGTAAGCCCGGCCAGGACGCCCCGGCAATTTCGCTGGACCTAAAATCTTCCGTCAGCAGGCAGGATGCATCGGAGGCGCCACTGAATTCAGAAGAGATGATGGACCGAGCCATCGAGAGCGCCGTTGTCCGCTCCGTATTCGGCCACAACGACCACAGCCGCCGCAGCTTCATGAAAATGATGGGTGCGGGCACCGCCGCCGCGCTGCTGGGCAGCGTGTTCCCCATGGACAAGGCCAAGGCTGCGGTTAAGGAATCCCTCGGCAAGCTTGAGAAGACCAAACTGAACGTCGGCTTTGTACCCATTACCTGTGCCACGCCGATCATTATGGCTCACCCCATGGGCTTCTATGAGCGCTACGGCCTGGACGTGACCGTGACCAAGACTGCGGGCTGGGCCGTGGCCCGGGACAAGTCCCTGGCCGGTGAATACGACGCGTCCCATATGCTCACCCCAATGCCCCTGGCCATGACCATGGGTGCCGGTTCCACACCGGAGCCGTTCATCATGCCGGCCGTGGAGAACATCAACGGCCAGGCCATCGTGCTGCACGTGGACCACAAGGACAAACGCGATCCCAAGCAGTGGAAGGGCTTCAAGTTCGGCGTGCCGTTCGAATACTCCATGCACAACTTCCTGCTGCGTTACTACCTGGCCGAGAACGGTATCGACCCGGACAAGGACGTGCAGATCCGAGTGGTTCCGCCACCCGAGATGGTGGCCAACCTGCGTGCCGGTAACCTCGATGGCTACCTGTCACCGGACCCGTTCAACCAGCGTGCCGTGTGGGAGAAGGTGGGCTTCATTCACATGCTTACCAAGGATATCTGGGAAGGTCACCCCTGCTGCGCCTTCGCCTGCAGCCAGCAGTTTGCGACTCAGAATCCGAATACCTATGGAGCCCTGCTGCGCGCCATCATTGATGCCACCCAATACTCCAACAACCCTGAAAACCGAAAGGAAATTTCCGAAGCCATCGCGCCCAAGAACTACCTGAACCAGCCGGTCCCGGTAATACAGCAGGTGCTGACCGGGTACTACGCGGACGGCCTGGGCGAGGTGAAGAATGTGCCGGATCGCATCGATTTCGATCCGTTCCCCTGGCATTCCATGGGTGTGTGGATCCTCACCCAGATGAAGCGCTGGGGCTACATCGAGGGCGACGTGGATTACAAGGGCATCGCCGAGCAGGTCTACCTGGCTGGAGAAACCGGCAAGCTCATGGAGGAGATGGGCTACAGCGCGCCGGACAAGACCTACAAGACCCACATCATCATGGGCAAGACTTTTGATCCGGACAGCGCGGAAGAGTATGCCCGCAGCTTTGCGATCGGGAGGGTGTAACCATGGCTTCCCTGAACATACGGGCGGCGTTGCTGTCGGTGTCGTTCCTGATTGTGGCCCTGGGGCTGTGGGAAATGGCAACCCAGCCGCCGGAAGCCCAGACCGGAATGAGCGAATACGAAATGCTCATGGGTGGCGCTGACCAGGAATCCCGCGTACCGCCCCCATCAGCGGTGATCAAGCTGGCCTGGGCCGAGCTGTCGAATCCGTTCTACGACGCCGGCGCCAACGACAAGGGTATCGGCATCCAGCTGGCCTATTCGGTGTACCGGGTACTTACCGGCTACCTGGCGGCCATGGCCATCGCCTTGCCGCTGGGGTTCCTGATCGGTATGTCTCCGCTGATGTACAAGGCCCTGAACCCCTACATCCAGGTTTTGCGGCCGATTTCGCCGCTGGCCTGGATGCCCCTGGCCCTGTTCATCATCCAGGACTCGGACGCCTCGGCCATCTTCGTGATCTTCATCTGCTCGATCTGGCCGATGCTGCTTAACACCGCCTTTGGTGTGGCCAATGTCCGGCAGGATTGGGTGAATGTGGCCCGAACCCACGAACTGGGGCCGATCAAAACCGCGTTAACCGTGATTCTGCCGGCGGCCGCGCCCACCATCCTGACCGGCATGCGCATCTCCATCGGTATTGCCTGGCTGGTCATCGTGGCGGCGGAAATGCTCGTGGGCGGCACCGGCATTGGCTACTACGTGTGGAACGAGTGGAACAACCTGGATCTGGCCAGTGTGATCTTCTCCATCCTGATGATCGGGGTGGTGGGAATGCTGCTGGACCTGGCCCTGGGCAAGGCCCAGAAACTGGTGGAGTACAAAGAATGAGCGGCCCGGCACCGGCCGCCGATGCCGGCCTCAACCCTCCGAACGGAGACCTGTTATGAGTAAACCATTCCTGGAAGTAGATGGTCTGTCCAAAGTCTATCCGGATGGCCAGGGCGGTGAGCTGACCGTCTTCGAGGATATCCGCTTTGCCCTGGAAAAAGGCGAGTTCGTCTGCATCATCGGCCACTCCGGCTGCGGCAAATCCACCATCCTGAACGTGCTGGCTGGCCTGGACGAAGCCAGCGCCGGCAACGTGGTGATGAACGGCAAGGAAGTAAAGGGCCCGGGCCTGGAGCGCGGCGTGGTGTTTCAGAACTACAGCCTGCTGCCCTGGAAAACCGCCCTGAACAACATCGTATTTGCGGTGAAAGCCCGTTGGCCCGGCTGGTCCAAGGAAAAGGTGAGGGAGCATAGCGAGCGCTACCTGAAAATGGTGGGCCTGGAGCACGCCATGAACCGCAAGCCCTCGCAGCTCTCAGGTGGCATGCGCCAACGGGTGAGCATCGCCCGGGCCTTCGCTACCCAGCCGGAACTCCTGCTGCTGGATGAACCCTTCGGCGCGCTGGATGCCCTTACGCGAGGAGTGATTCAGGATGAACTGGTGAAGATCTGGGAAGAAACCCGCCAGACCGTGTTCATGATCACCCACGATGTCGATGAAGCCATTCTCCTGTCCGACCGCATCTTTCTGATGTCCAACGGCCCCAATGCTCGCATCGCCGAGAGTGTGAAAGTGGACATCCCGCATCCGCGGGCGCGGGCCACCATTTTCCAGAACCCGGCTTACCACAAGACCCGGGACTACCTGGTTGACTTCCTGGTCAACCGAAGCGGCTCGGCCCTGCCGGAACAAGACGGCAGCCCGAAAGTTGTCGAGCCTGCCAAAGGTATCGCTCAGCCGGAACCGGCGGCGGCCGAACCTGAAACCAAATCCGAAACTGCCGCTCGTGCGGTGAATGCCTGACGTAAAAAATGAAGAGAGGAACCAACCATGATGAACAAAGAACTGATGACCGCAAAAATCCTTGAAGCCAAAGTTGCCAAGGGCATGACCTGGGAAGCGATTGCCGAGGCAGTGGGGCTGTCGCCGGTGTTCACCACCTCTGCGGCTCTCGGGATGAATAGCCTCACCGAGGACAAGGCTTTCGCCCTCTGCGAAACCCTCGGCCTCGACAAGCCGGTAGCCGAAGCCCTGCAGGTCTGCCCCAAAAAAGCGTGGGATGGCGCTGTTCCCCAAGACCCGCTGATCTATCGCCTGTATGAAGTGGTAGGCGTGTATGGCGATACCATGAAAGCGCTGATTCACGAGAAGTTCGGGGATGGCATCATGAGTGCCATTGACTTCACCATGGACATTGAGAAGGAAGAGAATCCGAAGGGCGACCGGGTGGTGGTTACCATGAATGGGAAGTTCCTGCCTTATAAGGCCTGGTAGTCGTCGGACTTTGAGTTTG
Organism: Marinobacter sp. tcs-11; assembly: GCF_002049515.1. Classification (NCBI taxonomy): domain Bacteria; kingdom Pseudomonadati; phylum Pseudomonadota; class Gammaproteobacteria; order Pseudomonadales; family Marinobacteraceae; genus Marinobacter; species Marinobacter sp. tcs-11. The sequence continues at coordinate 39,369 of NZ_LLYU01000013.1, forward strand.
CCTCGTTCCTAGCCTTCTGGCTGCGGGGCGGGCTTGCGGGGTGGCCGGTGGATTTTTCTTGGAAAAAGAACTCGCTTCGCTCAGACACCTTTTTCCGGCGAAAAACCCACCAACCACCCCGCGCCGACGGGCACTACGGGTAACGCAGTGATGTCTTTCAAAAAGGCTATATCTGTTCTGCACGTCGGTAGGGGGGTATGGGGTATTTTTCTGACAGGAAAAAGGTGTCTGAGCGAAGCGAGTTCTTTTTCCCGAAGAAAAATACCCCATACCCGCCGTACCTGCCCCATAACAACAAGGCTGCGAGCCCAACCCTAACTACGGCAAGTCGGTAACGGCCCCCGTAGATGCGGAACTCACCACACGGGCATACTTGGCCAGCACGCCCCGGGTAAATCGGGGTTCCGGCGGCGTCCAGGCTTTGCGCCGTTTTTCCATTTCCGCGTCAGAGATTTCCAGCACAATCGAGTTGCTCACGGCATCAATGGTGATGGTGTCGCCGTCTTCCACCATCGCAATTGGCCCGCCCACGGCGGCCTCTGGTGTGATATGGCCAACCACAAAACCATGGCTGCCACCGGAGAAGCGGCCGTCGGTAATCAAGGCTACATCGCTGCCCAGGCCTTTACCCATAATCGCCGAGGTGGGGCTGAGCATTTCCCGCATGCCGGGCCCGCCCTTGGGGCCTTCGTATCGAATCACCAGCACGTCGCCGGCCACCACGGTGCCGTCCAGGATGCGCGCCTGGGCTTCCTCTTCAGAGTGAAACACTCGGGCTCGACCGGAAAAATGCGTGCCTTCCTTACCGGTAATCTTCGCCACCGAGCCTTCCGGAGCCAGGTTGCCGTAGAGAATGCGCAAATGGCTGTCGGCTTTGATCGGGTTGTCGAAGGCATGGATGATCTGCTGGTCTTCGGGGTAGGGCACCACGGTCTCGAGGTTCTCTGCCAGGGTCTTGCCGGTCACCGTGAGGCAGTCCCCATGCAGCAGCCCCCGGTCTAGCAGCATCTTCATTAGCGGTTGAATGCCACCAATGGCCACCAGCTCGGACATCATGTAGTGGCCGGAGGGGCGAAGGTCTGCCAGGACCGGTACCTGTTTGCCGATGCGTACGAAATCGTCCAGTGACAGCTCCACTCCCACGGTACTGGCCATACCCAGAAGGTGAAGCACGGCGTTGGTGGAACCGCCCAGCGCGATCACCACGGTGATGGCGTTCTCGAAGGCTTCCCGGGTCATGATGTCGGAGGGCTTGATATCGGCTTCCAGCAGTTTCAGTACCGCGGCGCCCGCGGCTTCGCAATCCGCCAGTTTGCTGTCGGAAACGGCGTTCTGGGCCGAGCTGCCTGGCAGGCTCATACCCATGGCCTCAATGGCGGAGGCCATGGTGTTGGCGGTGTACATGCCGCCGCAGGAGCCTGGCCCGGGAATCGCGGTTTCCTCGATCTGTTTGACTTCGATCAGCTCCATGTTACCGCGGGCATGGGCGCCCACCGCCTCAAACACGGAGATGATGTCGGTATGGTTCTCGCCGGGCATGATGGTGCCGCCGTAAACGAAGACCGAGGGCCGGTTCAGCCGGGCCAGGCCCATCATGCAGCCGGGCATGTTCTTGTCGCAGCCACCGATGGCGACCAGTCCGTCGAAGCCCTCACAACCGGCCACGGTCTCAATGGAATCGGCAATCACCTCGCGCGACACCAGAGAATATTTCATGCCCTCGGTGCCGTTGGCGATGCCATCAGAGATAGTGATGGTGTTGAAGATCAGGCTCTTGCCCCCGGCTCCGTCGGCACCCTTGGCGGCCTCCCGGGCCAGGCCGTCAATGTGCATGTTGCAGGGGGTGAGATTGCTCCAGGTGGAGGCAATGCCAATCTGGGGTTTGCGGAAATCCTCGTCGGTAAAACCTACCGCCCGGAGCATGGCCCGGCTGGCGGACTTGTTGATACCGTCTACCACCGGTGCCGAGTGTCGGCGTCGTTTATCGGTTGTCATGCGTTATCCCTCTCCGTCGTTTCAAGCTGATCGCGACCGTGCCATGGTATCGGAGACCAGTTCAACTCCGGCAACGGTATGCAGTTTCTCCAGCTGAGATTGAAGCATAGCAACTGGCCGGGAACCCTCCAGTGTGAGGGCAATGTCGAGGGTGTCGCCAGTTGATTCCATGGCCATCCTGGAAATCCGGAAGCCGCGTACCCGCACCACCCGGCACAGCCGCTCCAGAGCTGCCGCTTCCTGGTTCATGCGGCAATTCAGGGTATATCGTTGACTGGCGCTTTCATGATTCGGCTTCATGCTACCTGCTCCTTGCGGCTGTTCGTTTTACGGGGTTCGTCAATCATTTCCTTGTTGCTGGCGCCGGCTTTGACGATGGGCCAGACGTTCTCTTCACGACTGATGGCAACGTGCAGCAGCATCGGGCCGTTGTAAGCCAGAATGGTTTCGATGCCGCGGCGGATCTGGTCGGTCCGCTCAATGTGCAGGGCCGGGATATCGAACGCCCGGGCCATGGCGACAAAGTCCGGATTGTCATCCAGATCGATCTGGCTTTCGCGGTTGTTGTAGAACAGTTCCTGTTGCTGACGAACCATGCCCAGGCACTGGTTGTCCAGAATGATCAGCTTCAACGGCAGGTTGTAGCGCCGTATGGTGGCCAGTTCCTGTGCGTTCATCATGAACGAACCATCACCGGTCACGTTGATGACGGTTCGTGTTCGGTCCGAGAACTGGGCGCCGATGGCCGCCGGAAGCCCGAAGCCCATGGTGCCCAGACCACCACTGGTCAGGTGGTGGCGTGGATGGGCGAACTGGTAGTACTGGGCAACCCACATCTGGTGCTGGCCAACATCGCAGGCGATGATGGTGTTGTCGCCGGTAATGCCGGAAAGCTGACGAATGAATGCGGGGCCGGTAATGGAGGCCAACGGTTCCTCGTTATCTGCGGCGCGAAAGCCTCCGGTGGTATGCCAGGTGCGGCATTGTTTCTGCCAGGCGTCGATGGCCAGTGGCTCAGCCGCAATGGCATCGGTTAATGCCGCCAGGATGGCGTTCAGGTCACCACGCAGAGACAGGTCTGCCGGCCGCAGTTTGTTGATCTCGGCGGCATCGGCATCAACGTGGATCATCCTGGCATTGGGCGCGAACCCGTCCAGCTTGCCGGTGGCACGGTCATCCAGCCGGGCGCCGATCACGACCAGAAGGTCGCACTCGTCAACCGCCTTGTTGGCCGCCCGGGAACCGTGCATGCCGAGCATGCCCAGATCATTCGGGTTGTTTCGGCCGGCGTTGCCTATGCCTTTGAGGGTAACGACGCCCGGCAGCCCCGAGACTTCGGCAAAGGTACGAAAACGGTCTTCGGCTCCGGCCAGAGACACACCACCACCGCTGTAGAGCAGGGGCCGCCTGGCTGATCTCAGCATGGCCAGGGCCGGGCCGATCTCCGGGCAATGCGCTGGCGGTGCCTCGGTGCAGGCCGGGGCTGGAGCCTCAATCTCGGACAACAGAATATCTTTGGGAATATCAATCCACACCGGCCCGGGGCGGCCAGCCTGGGCCAGGTCGATGGCTTCCTCCAGAATGCCCGGCAGGTCTTCGGGGTCATCCACCAGGTAGCTGTGTTTGACGATGCCCAGGGTCATGCCAAGGATGTCGGTTTCCTGAAAGGCGTCGGTACCAATCAATCCGGAGGGGACCTGCCCGGTGATCACCAGCAGGGGGATGGAATCCATGTAGGCATTGGCAACGCCAGTGATCAGGTTGGTGGCGCCGGGGCCGGAGGTGGCAATACAAACTCCCAGTTGGCCACTGGCCCGGGCGTAACCGTCTGCCGCCAGGGCACAGGCCTGTTCGTGGCGGCACAGCACATGCTCCACACCCACGTCATCCACCAGCGCGTCGTACAGGGGCATGATGCAGCCACCCGGATACCCGAAAACCGTGCTGATGTTATGGCGGTGGAACGCTGCAAGAATGTGCTGTGAGCCGTTCATGGTCGTTTTTCCCTTTTTCTTTGCCGCAAAAAAGAAACCCCCGGGACCTTGCGGTGCCGGGGGTTTCTGGTGTCGTTGTCAGGTTGTCGCTATCTCACCCGCTTGTCCACGCAAAAGCCCCCGGACGGTACCACGACCACCAAGACTAGCTTCACAAGGACCATAACTGCGTTGAGATTCATGGAATCGACAATCTGCTCTGAATAGAGTTGAACAATGTGTGTAGAATCTAACCCACGTTTTCAGGCGGATGCAAGGGCTTATTTCCGGAAATTCAACCGGTGCCGGTTTTTCCGCTTTCTCAAACCGAATCTGTTCACGGCGAGTGGTGCATGACAAGAGCAAAATGGAGCTCCCTGGGATTATCCCTTCTGGTCATCGTGTTATTGGTTATCTGGATGGCAACGGGTGAGGTAAAAGTTGCCAGTGATGAGGCGCCGGAGGAGCCGGCCTCCGAACAGGTAGCCATAACTCGGGTAGAGGTAACACCGGTCAGCGCCCGGACTTATCAGCCAGCCCTCAAACTTCAGGGCCAGCTGGAGCCCTGGCAGTCGGTTCAGGTCAGTGCCCGGGTGGACGGCACCGTTGAGCAACTGAACGTTCAGCTGGGGCAACAGGTGAAAGCGGGTACGGTGCTTGCGACCTTGTCGATGGATGGTCGGGACACGGTGGTACAGCGCTGGCAGGCCAGTATTCGCAAGTTGGAAGCGGATCTGGCCGCCGCCCGGAAGCTGCGTTCCAGCAATCTGGCCGCCGAAACTGAAATATTGCGTCTGCAGAGTGAACTCGCCGCGGCTCGAGCAGAACTCGCTGCGGCTGAACTGGCGCTGAATCACCTCAAGCCCATCGCACCGTTTGATGCCACTGTGAATCGTCGCGAAGTGGACGAAGGCAGTCTGGTGCAGGTGGGAACGCCCCTGTTTGAGCTGGTACAGATAGACCGCCTGAAAGCCACCGGACAGATCCCCCAACAATCGGCGGCGCTGGTTCAACCGGGGCAGGCAGTCGATATACAACTGCTGGACGGCTCCCGGCTGGCCGGCGTTGTCAGTTTTGTGGCCAGCGCTGCCAATTCGGACACCCGAAGTTTTGCGGTGGAAGTGGTGGTGGAGAATCCTGAATTGAAGCGGGCTGCGGGCGGCTCTGCCAGCCTGAGTATTCAACTGCCGGAACAACAGGCCACCTTCATATCGCCGGCTTATCTGGGGCTGGATGACGATGGCCGGCCCGGCGTGAAGTATGTCGATGCCGATAATCGAGTGGTGTTTGAGACCGTGCGGCTGCTAAGCGTCTCGACCGACGGTGCCTGGGTTGCCGGCTTGCCGCCTGAGATTCGCCTGATTACCCGAGGGGCCGGATTTGTCTCGCCGGGTGAACAGGTGCGCCCTGTCGACACCTCAGACCAGCGGGGCTGACCGTCATGCGAGCATTGATTGCCGCGGCCATGGACCGAAGCCGCACCACGCTGTTGTTGTTCCTGTTCCTGCTGTTGGGCGGTATGGCGGCCTACCAGGCGATTCCCAAGGAATCCAATCCGGACGTCACCATCCCGATGATCTATGTCTCGATGACGCTTGAAGGCATCAGCCCGGAAGACGGTGAGCGCCTGCTGGTCCGGCCCATGGAGCAGGAGCTGCGCTCGCTGGAAGGCATCAAGGAAATGCGGGGTACCGCCTCAGAAGGCCATGCCTCGGTAATGCTTGAATTCGACGCCGGTTTCGATCCGGACAAGGCGCTGCAGGATGTCCGGGAGAAGGTGGATACCGCCCGCAGCAAGCTACCCCAGGAAGCCGACGAACCCCGGGTCAATGAAATCAACGTGTCGCTGTTTCCGGTGTTGTCGGTAGGCTTGTCCGGTCCGCTGTCGGAACGCGAGCTGATCACCATTGCGCGCCGACTTCAGGATGCCATCGAAGCCATTCCCGAAGTGCTGGAGGTGGAAATTGGTGGCGACAGGGAGGATCTGCTGGAGATCGTGGTGGATCCCCAGGTGCTGGAAAGCTACGGCATCGATTTTGATCAGTTGGCCTCCCTGGTTACCCGGAACAACCAGCTGGTGGCTGCCGGCTCACTCGACACGGGTAATGGTCGGATGGCGCTGAAAGTGCCGGGAGTAATCGAAACCATCGAAGATGTGATGTCGATGCCTGTTAAGGTAGACGGCGACACTGTGGTTACCTTCGGTGATGTGGCCATGCTGCAGCGTACCTTCAAAGACCCGACCGGCTTCGCCCGCATCAACGGGGAGCCAGCCTTGGTACTGGAAGTTTCCAAGCGCTCGGGCGCCAACATTATTGAAACCATTGAGCAGATTCGCACCCTGATTGATGAGGCCCGGCCCCGGTTGCCGGAGACCCTCGATATCCGCTTCATCATGGACCAGTCCGAGGAAGTGCGCGATATCCTCTCGGATCTGCTCAACAACGTGCTGACTGCCATTGTGCTGGTAATCATCGTGGTGATCGCGGCCATGGGCCCACGCTCAGCTGTGCTGGTGGGGCTCACCATCCCCGGGGCGTTTCTGACCGGCATCCTGGTGATCTGGAGCATGGGCCTGACGCTCAATATCGTCGTGCTGTTCAGCCTGATCCTCGTGGCGGGCATGCTGGTGGATGGCGCCATTGTGGTGTCTGAGCTGGCAGACCGGAATCTGTCGGACGGGCAGCCGGTCAAAGCCGCCTGGGTGGAAGCAGCCTCGCGCATGGCCTGGCCGGTTATTGCCTCCACGGCGACGACGCTTGCGGTCTTCGTGCCGCTGCTGTTCTGGCCCGGAGTGGTGGGCGAATTCATGAAATACCTGCCGATGACCGTGTTGATCTGCCTGATTGCTTCGCTGGCCATGGCGCTGGTTTTTCTCCCGGTTTTGGGTGGCGTGAGCGGTGGTCGCCGGCACCACAAGGATGCCAGTGAAGGGCGTTTCATGCGGGGCTACCGACAGGTGCTGGCCGCTCTTCTGCAGCGCCCGGGCCTGACCTTGCTCGGCACCCTGATGGTGATTGTTGTGATCTACGCCGCCTATGGGCGCTTTAACCATGGTGTCGAGTTTTTCCCGAGTGTCGAGCCCGAGTCGGCCCAGGTTCAGGTGCGGGCTCGTGGCGATCTTTCGGTGTGGGAACGGGATGCCATTGTGCGTGAAGTGGAGTCTCGGCTGCAGAATATGCCGGAGGTAAAGGCCCTGTATGCGCGCTCCATGGTGACCACCAGCTCCCAGATGGCTCCGGATGTGATCGGCGTTCTGCAGTTCCAGTTCACGGACTGGTACACCCGCCGCACGGCCACGGATATTCTGGAAGACTTTCGGGAACGTACGGCAGATATCGCCGGTATTGAACTGGAGTTCCGCAAGCAGGAGGGCGGCCCGGCTGAAGGCAAGCCCATCGAGCTGCAGGTCAGCAGTATGGACAGCACACAGCTGGATGGCTATGTCGACAGCATTGAGAACCGCATGCGCGAACTCGGTGGTTTTGTCGATATTGAAGACGACCGGAGCTTGCCCGGGATCGAGTGGCGCCTGAATGTGGATCGTGAGGCGGCCGCTCGATTCGGTACCGATGTGTTGAGCATCGGCAGTGCGGTTCGGCTGGTAACCAATGGCCTGGTGCTGGCCACCTACCGGCCGGAAGATGTTCGCGATGAGGTGGACATTGCGGTGCGGGTGCCCAACAACTGGCGGGAGCTGGATCACCTGGAGCGCCAGACACTGAACACCCCTCGCGGTCAGGTGCCGCTGTCGGAATTCGTGGACCTGGAGCCAGGCGACAAGACCGGCTCAATCGTTCGGGTTGATGGCCAGCGCACGATCACCATCAAATCGGATATTGCGCCGGGCAGGCGAATGGACGAGCTGCTGCGGACCCTGCAGGCTGAGATGCCTGAGCCACCGGAAGGGGTGAGCGTGCGCTTCGCCGGCGAAAACGAGGATCAGCAGCAGGCCGCCAACTTCCTGACCTCCGCTTTTCTGGTTGCGGTTGGCCTGATGTTGCTGATTCTGGTGACCCAGTTCAATTCTCTTTACCAGACCCTTCTGATCCTGTCGGCGATTGTATTGTCCACCGCCGGAGTGCTGCTGGGCTTGCTGTTTTCCGGTCAGTCTTTCGGCGTAGTGATGGTGGGCATGGGCATTATTGCGCTGGCGGGTATTGTGGTGAACAACAACATCATCCTGATCGATACCTTCAACCAGATGAAGCGGGAGGGCAAAGCCGCCTACGAGGCCGCCCTGGAGACCGGATGTCTGCGTTTCCGGCCCGTATTGCTGACGGCAGTCACCACGATTCTTGGCCTGATGCCCATGGTGTTGGGGGTGAATGTCAATCTGCTGGAGCCGTCATTGGGTCTGGGGGCACCATCCACCCAATGGTGGACCCAGCTGTCCAGTGCCATCGCCGGGGGCCTTGCCTTTGCGACTCTGCTGACATTGCTGCTGACGCCCGCTCTGCTGGTTCTGGGAGAGCGCACCGGCCAGTGGGTCAGGGCGCTGGCCGGGCGCATTGCGAGGCGCAATCAGTAGCGGATTCGTTCCGCCAGGTCTTTGGCCTTGCTGGCCATAGCTTCAAGTTCCGGCACCGTGCGCAGGTTATCCTCGGCAGCGCTGTGCATGGCTTCGGAAATTTCAGCGACTTCGGTAACGTTGCGATTGATGTCTTCGCTCACACTGGTCTGCTCCTCGGCGGCCGTGGCCACCTGGGTGGTGGCATCATTCACGCTGACCATCCGCCGGGTAATGTCCTCCAGGGTTTTGCGAACGGCATCCACCGATTCACTGCTTTCCCGGGCCACCACTTCTGATGCCTGCATGTATTCCGTGGCATCCCGGGAGCCGCCCTGAATGCTGGCAATAATCTCATCAATCTCGACAGTGGCCTCCTGGGTCTTCGCAGCCAGGTTGCGCACTTCATCGGCCACCACCGCAAAGCCTCGGCCGGCTTCGCCTGCCCGAGCAGCTTCGATGGCTGCGTTCAGCGCCAGCAGGTTGGTCTGATCGGCAATCTCGCGAATGACTCGCATCACATCACCCACGCGCTGACCACTCTTGGCCAGTTCCGCCACTGTGGTGGCCGAGCTAAGGATCTGATCTGTCAGGCGATTCATGCTGCTGACGGCATCGTTGATCTGTTCGTCGGCATGGCGGGTCTGGTTCGTGGTCTCATCGACCTGGCTGGCCACTGAGGCCGCATGCTGAGCAACATCCTGAGCGGTGGCGGACATCTCGTTCATGGCGGTTGCGATCTGGTCGATACGCTGATGAGCCCGATCAGAGTGGGACGACACGGCATCGGCGTTGGTCCGGATCATGGCGCCGGTGTCTGCCAGTTTTTCGGCGTTGTGTTTCATCATTTCGCCGGTTTCCTGCAGGAACCGGTGCAAGGCGCGGGCGGTGTCTGCCAGCTTGCCCAACTCATCCGGGCGCTTCAGAGTGACCGGATCGGTCAGATCGCCTTTGCCGATGCGATCCAGCTTGCCGATCAGTTCCTGGGTTGGTCGAACCACAGAGCGAACCAGCACGCTCAAGCACGCCAGTGTGCCGAGAATAATGGCTGCCAGTAGAAATCCTCCCATCAGCCAGGTGGTGCTGGTGGCTTCGTCACGAAGCTCGGCGGAATGAGCCACGGCGGTGTCCCGGATTCTGGCGGATGCCTCTTCAATCAGTTTGGATGGTTCCCGGTCAATGCCGGAAACGGCCTGATCGCCTGCGTTGTGGTCGTAACCCGAGGAGACAAAATCACGGAACCCTTTGCGATAGGCTTCGCCCATACGCTGGTGAGCGGTTCGGAACTGCGTCATCAGGGTTTTTGCCTGGTTGTCATTCAGTTCAGGAATCAATGCGCCCAGTTGTTGCTGGATATTCGCTTCCACCGCCTGGAAACGCTGCCAGTATTTTTCACGCTGGCCGGTATCGGCGCCCCGGATCAGCACGTTTTTCCATTCCTGAACCTGGGTTTTGAAGTCGCTGAGAATGTCTTGGGCCTGAAGTGCCTGGACCATTTCCTTGCTCACCAGATGATCATACTCATTCTGGGTGGCCAGAGAACGGTTAAAGTAGATGCCTGCAACAACGGCAATCACGAGGTTGGACACCACAATAATGGTAAGGATCCGGTTAAGGATACTTTTGAAGTACCAGTTCATGGGTGGGGTTCCTGTTTTAATCCGGAGGGTGAGAGTAGAATAACGAACCGCAGGAGGCCGCTGAGCGCTCCTGGTTTGTTTATCGGCCGCTATCTTACATGCTGAACCCGCTTACTGAAATTTATCGGGACGACTGGCTGCTGGCCGTGCACAAGCCGGCCGGATTGCTGGTGCATCGCAGTCCCATCGACAAGCACGAAACCGAATTTGCCCTGCAGTATGCCCGGGCTATGAACGGCGGTGAGCATGTCTACCCCGTGCACCGGCTGGATCGTCCCACCTCGGGTGTCTTGTTGTTTGCCCGGGATCCGGAGACGGCGCGTACGCTTGGTCTGGCGATGATGGCCGGGGGGGTGAGCAAAACCTATCTGGCGATGGTCAGGGGCTGGGCACCGGAGCAGGGGGTGGTCGACCACCCGCTCCGGGATGAGCCGGAAGACCGACGTCTCAAAGGTCAGGAGCAGCCGGTTCGTGAGGCGCTCACCCGGTATCGCCGGCTGGCGACGACCGAATTGCCGGTGGCGATTGAGCGTTACCCCACGAGTCGATACAGCCTGGTGGAGCTGAAGCCGGAGACCGGCCGGAAACATCAGCTGCGCCGACATATGAAACACATCAACCACCCGATCATTGGTGATGCCAACCATGGTCGGGGCAGGCACAACCGGTATTTCGCCGAGCGCTTCGGTCAGGGGCGCCTGATGCTGGCGGCGACGGAGTTGCGGCTGAAACATCCGGTAACCGATGAGCCTCTGTGTCTGAAGGCCCACCCTGAGCGCAGTTTCTTGCAGGTTTTGGCAATTTTTGACGGGGACGACCTTCCACTGCCGCAATAGCGGAGCGTTTCCGAACAGGCCAACTTGTGTAGCTTTTTATGTCAATTTGCGACAAATAGTACCCTCGGCAGACGCTTCGTTCAACTTGGTGCATACTCCTTTGTAGGCTTATAACCAATAACTAAGGCGCTTGACGCCAGAGACCCATATGCCAAGGCTCTTTGTCTTACTCAGTCTGCTGTGTTGCTTGTTGGCACCGTCGCTGTCGAGTGCCGAATCGGTGGAATGGGGCCCGTTCTCCAAGCGACTGGAGCTCTCCCGTTTCGTCGACTACTGGAAGGAAGAGGGCGCCCGGTCGATCGAAGACGTTCGTGGTTTGCCGGCGCAGGCCTGGACCCGGAACGGGAGCGACAGCGTCAGTCTTGGCTATGGCGACGACATCTACTGGTTCCGCGTTGAACTGACCAATACTCTGAAATCCGAAGCCGGTAATTTTCTGGAAATTGGCTACCCGGTTCTGGACCACGTTGAAGTCTACCGGGAAGTCGACGGCCGAATGCAGGAGCCCTTGCTGCTGGGCGACAAACGTCCCTTCTATGATCGCCCGATTCACCACCGCAATTTCATTGTCCCGCTGGTGCTGCCCCCGGAATCGTCCACAACGGTTTATCTTCGGGTGGACACTACCAGCTCCATGCAGGTGCCCATGACGCTCTGGGATCAGGATGCCTTCTACTCGGCGGAGCAGGCCCGGAGCCTGTTTGAGGGCATTTACTACGGTATTGTTCTGGTGATGATGCTTTACAACCTTTTCGTCTTCATGGCCGTGGGAGAGCGCAGTTTTCTCTACTACGTGGGCTATATTGCGGCGATGCCACTTTTTCTGGCGTCACTGCACGGTGTGGCGTTTCAGTATCTCTGGCCCGAAGCGACCTGGTGGAACGACCAATCCATTATTGTGTTCCTGAATCTGGTGGTGCTGTTCGGGGGAGCCTTCAGCATTCGCTTCATCAGTGTGACAAGGAAAAACCACCTGTGGCTGAACCGGTGGACGATGGCGATGATCATGACGGCCGGTCTGCTTGCCCTGGCGGGCCTTCTGATTCCCTACAGGCTGATGATTCTTCCGACCATTGTGGTTGCCTTTGTGGGATGCTCCACCATGCTTATGCTGAGTGTGGTGCGCTGGTTGAAGCGTGACCCAGCTGCCCGGTATTACACGGTGGCCTGGGTTTTTATGCTGTTCGGGGGCATCGTATTGGCGCTGAGCAAATTTACCATGCTGCCCAGGAACCTGCTGACTGAGAATGCCACTCAGGTTGGCTCGGCCCTTGGCGTGATTCTGTTATCGCTTGCGCTGGCCGACAGGCTGAACCGGGAGAAGAAGAAGTCATTTGCGGCCCAGCAGAAGCTATTGCGTGAAGAACGCAAAGCTCGACTGGCCCAGGAAAAATCGTTGCGTGTTCAGCAAGAGGCTAATGCCCTGTTGGAAGAGAGGGTGCAGGAGCGGACCCGCGACCTGGAATCCCTGAACGAACAACTACTGGAACTGAGTGCGACGGATCCCCTTACCGGACTCAAAAACCGGGGGCACTTTGACAAAAAATTTCAGGCTGACGTGGTCCATGCCTATCGGTTTGAGGAGACGCTGTCGCTGCTGGTGGTAGATATTGATCACTTCAAGAGCTTTAACGATACCTACGGACATCTCGTTGGCGATGATTGTCTGAAAATGGTCGCCGACTGCATCAAACGTCACGTCACCCGGCCGCAGGATCTGGCCGCGCGATACGGCGGCGAGGAGTTTGTTGTCCTGTTGCCAGACACTCCGGAAGCGGGCGCCGTTCGGGTCGCCGAGAGAATCCGCGAGGAGATTCAGAAAACAGCTTTCCGGGTCTCCGATCAGGTACTTCATCTGACCGTCAGTATCGGTGTTTGCAGCTGCGCGCCCGCCCGGGCGGACGCTACCAAAGCGTTGTTTGCCTGCGCCGATGACGCGCTTTACCAGGCCAAGGCGGAGGGCCGCAACCGGGTAATTGCAAATACCCAGGCCGGGCAGGACCAGGCAGTCTGTCAGGCCTGATTTGACCGGGCTGCCTGGCTTAGAGTGGGCCAGGGGTGGTTGGCTTCCAGCGCGTAGGCAATTTCAAGTAGCGTTCGCTCATCGCCATGCCGACCCATAAACTGCACCGAAATGGGCAGGTGCTGGCTGCTTTCCCCCATAGGCAAGGCGATACCCGGAGCACCTGTGGCGTTGGCCAGCGGCGTAAAACTCACATAGCGGGTCAGCCGTTCGAACAGGGTATCGAAAGGTACACCGGGGTTCAGATGGCCCAGTGGCGGTGTGGTATGTCCCAGGACGGGGGTCAGCACCGCGTCATAATCATTCATGTGCCTCTGATAGTCGTGCCAGGAGCGTTTCAGCCGCCAGATGACAGCGGGCAGGCGCCAGAACTGGCGGCGGAACATTTTGTCCAGGCCATTGGTCAGGCCGTCCACTCGGGATTTGTCGAAATCCGGGTGATAGAGCTTCTTACCGCGGGCTTTTACACCGAACGCGAGCATCCCCCAGTAAAGCGCAAAGTCATCCGGAAATGAGCTGGCGACCGGCACATCCATGGGCTCGATAATGTGCCCCAGCTTTTCCAGGTAGCGGGCCGTCTGCTCCACGGCTAGCCGGGTTTCCGGGTCGGTGGGGTGGCCGTTGATGGAGTCCAGCACCAGGCCAATGCGCAATTGTCGGCCAGAGGGGCCCTGCACATGCCCGATGGCGGGTAGATTCCGGTTCTTGAACCAGGACTCGGCGTACGCCAGGAAGCCGGCGGTATCGCGCACTGAACGCGTGACGACACCATCACTGATGATGTTGACGGGCAAATCCCGGGCGGCATCGTTATCCACCACTCGGCCTCGTGTAGGTTTCAGGCCTACCAGCCCGCAACAGGCAGCCGGTATGCGGATAGAGCCGCCACCGTCATTGGCGTGGGCGATGGGCACCACGCCGGCTGCGACCAGGGCGGCAGCACCGCCGGAGGAAGCGCCACAGGAATAGTCCAGGTTCCATGGGTTGCGTGTCGGGTCTCCCTGGGCGGGCTCAGTTGAGGCGTTAAAACCGAATTCCGGCAGTGTGGACTTGCCCAGGCAAATATAGCCCTGGGACAGCATCTGTTCGGCAAAAGGGCTGGTTCTTTTCGCCACCCGGGGCGTGACCGCCTGTGACCCGTGCCCGGTGGGCAAACCCTCAACGTCTGTGTTGTCCTTGATATAAGTAGGTACACCGGCAAAGGGGCCAGTCTGGGCGCCCGGTCGCTGGCTCTGTGTCAGCGCTGGCTGATAACGTTCAGCCACCACACCATTGATCACCGGCGCCGCCAGCTGTGCCCGCTCTATCGCCGCCGCCGTCACTTCCTGCGCCGAAACCTCGCCTGAACGAATCCGTTCAGCAAGTGCAGTAGCGTCGTTGTCGGCCATCGCGTCGTTGCGGAAACAATGGAAGCGGGTACTGGGTGGCTGATTCATGGCGGCTCCTGAAAGCAAAAACAGAGGCTTACTAACATAACTCAGGCTTAAACGTGACGATATGTCATTTCAGGTATGGCGTCACAAAATGGGTGCAAAATATGGCAGCAAAGGATTGATCTGTGTCTCTTTCAATGAAGCCTCAAGCACAGTAAGCTGTTTGCCAACCTACTGAACCAGAATGAATAATGGATCTGATCGAGCCAGCTGTCCGGGTTTTTCTCGGCGTTTTTTTCCTGATGATTGGCCTGCAGTTTGCGGCCCGTACGCTCGGCCTGTATTCACGATTGGGCTTCTCTCACATCAATTATGGCAGGGTCGGTACGGCTACCTGGTGGCATCGCCACACCTTTAACCTGTTCCGGGCTGCGATTCTGCTGGTTTGCCTGGCCAGGATCTGGGTTGATCTGGACGCCTGGTTGGGCGTTTTCCCCCTGCTGTACCACTGGCCGGTGTTACTGGCCGGGGCTGTGCTTCTGCTGGTTTCCTACACTGCCGTGAACTATCTGCAGGCCTACATGCATGAGGACTGGCGTTCCGGCATTGATGACCAGCATGGCAGTGGGCACCTTCTGACCGATGGACCTTTTGGTCGCAGCCGGAACCCGCTGTTTCTGGCGGTGATGACGGGGCAGTTGGGGTTCTTTCTGGCGTTGCCCAGCGTGTTTTCGCTGGTGTGCCTGGTGACTGGCGTGCTGGTGATCATGCGCCAGGCCAGGGAGGAAGAGAAAGCCCTGGCCAGGCGTTTTGATGAACAGTACGAGGCCTATTGCAAACGGGTGCCCCGCTGGTTCTGACTGTCGGGCTCAGGACGCTTTGTTCCGCGCTTCCTTGATCACGTCGTAAGCGTGGCTGATTTCACGGGTTCGCTCTTCCGCCATTTCCCGCATACTTTCGGGCAAGCCGCGTCCGGCGAGTTTGTCCGGGTGGTTTTCACTCATCAGCTTGCGGTAAGCGCGCTTGATCTCGGCGTCTGAGGCCTCTGGCGAGACGCCAAGAACCTTGTAGGCATCATCGATCTGCTGGCTGCTGGAATAATTGCGGGTACCGCCCGCCTGGCCGGCATGGGCACCACGCAGCATAGCTTCGAGCTGGTCGACCTGACTTTCCGGCAGCCCCAGCCCACGGGCGATACGAACCAGCATTTCGTGCTCGGCCGGATGTACCTGCCCGTCTGCGGCAACCGCAGACACCTGTACCTGCAGAAACATCTGCAACAGCACCGGCTGGCGGCCGGAAGCCTGCATGAAGCGCTGGAGTTCGGCGTCCAGGTCGAAGTCCGATGCTTTACCCCGGTTGAACGCTTCCTTGGCCATGGCTTTCTGGGATTCGTTCAGGCGAAAGCGAACGAACATGGCCTCTGCCATCTGGATTTCATCCCGTGAGACCACACCATCGGCCTTGCACAGGGCGCCCATCACCGCGAACACGGATTCAATGAAACCGGCCTGCAGCCCCTGAAGCTTGCCCAGCAGTCGGCTTTTCATGCGCTGGAACAGGAACGCACCAATGGCTGCGCCAACCAGAAAGCCGGGGAATCGACCAAAGGCATAACCGATCAGACCGCCAAAAATGATTGCGAACAGCATTCTCTATCCTTCGTTGAGTAAACAGTCCTGAGAATATACGTGTTTTTGGTCAGGGCTTCATGAACAGGCTTTCATCCACGGCATCAATCTGCTCGGCCTTCAGGTGCTGGGCACCGTAGCGCCGATAGGTTCCGGAGCGCACGAAGAGCAGGAATACCTCCCGGTCTATATGGCCCTGTCTGGTCATGTTATCCATGATGTTCAGCGCTTCAGACAGTGTCTTGCC
This sequence comes from Marinobacter sp. tcs-11, assembly GCF_002049515.1. Taxonomy (NCBI): domain Bacteria; kingdom Pseudomonadati; phylum Pseudomonadota; class Gammaproteobacteria; order Pseudomonadales; family Marinobacteraceae; genus Marinobacter; species Marinobacter sp. tcs-11. Next base: position 55,597 of record NZ_LLYU01000013.1, read on the forward strand.
CTGCTTGTAAGGGCGATCCACGGCGGTCAGCGCCTCGAAGATGTCAGCCACGGCCATGATTTTCTCGGGAATGCTCATGTCCTCACCGCTCAGGCCGAAGGGGTAGCCCTTGCCGTCCACACGCTCGTGGTGGGTGCCGGCCAGCCGGGGCACACGGGCCAGACGGTCTGGCAGGGGCAGGGCATCCAGCATGCAGATGGTCTGCACGATGTGTTCGTTGATACGGAAGCGTTCTTCTTCCGTCAGGGTGCCGTACTGGATGGTCAGATTGTGGAGTTCTCCCCGGTTGTAGGCATACTCAGGCAGCTTCATGTCAAAGCCCCAGAGATTGCGCGGGTCGTCCCGCTGGACCGGAGGCACCCGGTCGCCCCAGGTGCGAATATGCCAGGGTTTGTCTGCCAGCAGTGGCTCGGTGGCGGGCAGTGCCGCTTCCGGAGAATCCGCCAGGGCTTGCTGCTCATCCCCGGAGAGGCCCAGCCGGTCACTGAAATGGCGTTGCCAGGTCTGGGCTCCGATCTGGCGAATGCGCGCTACATCCTCGTCCGACATGGACTCACTGCCCACATTGGCGTCTGCCAGGAAGCCAAAGTCAGCCTGAAGTTTTGCCTGGGCCTCATCTCTGTAACGGGCAGCCTCGGTCGGGTCTTCTCCATTCAGGCAGGCTTGAAGGTAACGGACCTCGGCATCCCGGTGCAGGATTTCAAAGCGGGCCCGGATTTCGTGGATGCGGTTGTAGATGGTTTCCAGCTTTACGGCTTTGTCGACCACATATTCCGGGCTGGTGATCTTGCCGCAGTCGTGCAACCAGGCCGCCAGGTGAAATTCGTAACGTTCGTCTTCGTTCATGCGGAAATGGGCAAAAGGCCCTTCCGATGCCTGCTCTGCCACCTCCGTGATCATCTGGGCGAGCTTGGGTACCCGCTCGCAATGACCACCGGTGTAGGGCGACTTGGCATCAATGGCGCTGGCCACCAGGCGGATAAACCCATCGAGCAGGGCCTGCTGGCTTTCGATCAGTTCACGGGTTTCGATGGCAACTGCGGCGGAGCCGGCAATTTCATCCACGAAAACAATCAGGTCATCACTGAGATGGGTGTGGTCGCCCACTTCCATTTCGATGATCAATGCACCAATGAGTTTCTTGCGTCGATTACGCAGGATGGCAAACACCGGGTGGCCGGATATGTGGTTTCTGAGCTGGCGAATGATCTCGTTATCGTCTGCCGCCTGGTTGATGGCTGGCAGGCTGGCGGGCAGTTCAAGTCCGCGGTTAACAGCCAGGTCGAGCTTATGTTCATGGCTGCTGTACAGGTAAATCGCGCCCCGTTCCTGGCTGACGATGGCGATGATCTGATCAAGAATGTCGCGTAACAACTGGTTCAGATCCTGGCCCCGGTTGAGCACCGTGGCGATGTTCTGGAAGCTTCGGATGGTGCGGGCCATGTCATCCAGGGCAATGCTGAGTTCCGAGGCTTCCCGGATATGGGACTCCGAGCGGATTGGCGTGTCAAAGCGGAAGCGGGAGAGGCTGCTGACCCGGTCGGTCAGGCGTTCAAGGGGTTTGCCCACCTGGCGCCCCATAAACCAGCCAAGTATCAACAGCAGAAGCGCTATGGCGCCGGCGATCGCGGTCTGGCGGGCAAGGGCAGCCCAGACATCGGCCAGCAGTTCATCCGAGGGAATGGCGACAACTACGGAGAGTGCTTCATCGGGCAGGGTTCCAAGTTGCTCGGCCATGCCATACCAGTCCCGGCCCTGCTGATGAAAGCGGCGGATTTCCCGGTTGGTGCCCGGCTCAAGCACCTGGCGGATCACGGCATCGGGTTCGGTGTTACCGTCGGCGTCTGCAAGGAGTTCCCCGGAAGCGCTGACAATGGCCAGCCGGCTTCCTGCGGTCTGTTTCAGCTCCGCCAGTTGCGAGCCCAGGTCGGTCACGGTGACATCAATACCCAGCACGGTACCCGGGATACTGGCGGCCCTCTGAGACAGGGTCAGCCCGGTTTCCTGGGTGGTGAAAAACACATAAGGCGCTGATAGCTGGAGCGAATCTCCGGCCCTGGCTGCCTGATACCAGGGGCGCTGGCGGGGATCATAGTCGTAATCCGGCAGCGAGCGGCGTTCGAGCAGTTCCAGGTCGCTGTTATAGAATTGCCAGATACCCTCGCGCAGATTGCCCTGGTATTCCAGGCTTTGCAGCAGATAGCGACTGGTTGCGGGGGCGTCCGGAAACTGGAGTGAGCCCGAACTGCGAATCTTACGGAACAGGAAAAAATCGCCATTGTCATAGCCTGCGTATACCGCACTGACAATATCGCTGCTGGTGAGCACATCGGCAATCACCGGCAGGCGTTGCAGTCGTTGCTCAAGGGTGGAACTCTGGGTGAGTGGGTCGTGCCGCAACAAGGCCAGCGCCGTAGCCGGCGGTTGGGTAATGGCATTGATACGATCGTCCACGCTTAGAGCCAGCTGTCGGGCAGTGGCGGCGGCAGCGGTGACCTTGGCCTGTTCCATGCCCCGATAACTCTGGGCCACCAGTGTGATGGCCAGTATCAGCATTCCCAGGGTGATGGCAGAGGCTATCAGGAATGCCAGTGATACCCGGGCGGACTGTTTGTTGTGTGGCGGTTTTGTCTGTCTCACAGCGTCGGGATCCAACGACGGATGAAGGGTTCTCTAAGTGTAGACGCTCTGCGGGCGTTATTCTGATTTCAGAAGATAAACGGGTGGCTTATGACGCCAGATCTGTTTTCCGGGTTGAACGATCAACCGACAATGGAAGCCTTTGACGAGGGCGTGGTTGTGCTACGGCGCCATGCCGTGAAGCACCAGCAAGCCTTGATGCGAGATATAGAACAGGTGGCGCGACAGGCGCCGTTTCGCCACATGAAAACGCCGGGTGGCCATCAGATGTCGGCCGCCATGACCTGTTGCGGCCCCCTGGGATGGGTGACTGACGAGACAGGGTATCGCTACCAGCCTCAGGATCCCTTATCCGGGCTTCCGTGGCCGGCCATGCCCGAAAGCTTTGTCTCATTGGCCTGCAAGTCAGCCCGGGAAGCGGGATTTCCCGGCTTTGACCCGGATGCCTGCCTGATTAATCGCTATCAGCCTGGGGCCAAAATGGGACTGCATCAGGATAAGGACGAAAAAGACTTTGCCTGGCCCATTGTGTCGGTGTCTCTGGGCCTGCCCATTGTGTTTCAGTTTGGTGGACTCAAGCGCAGCGACCGCCCCGCGCGTATTCTGCTGGAACATGGTGATGTGGTGGTCTGGGGCGGCCCGGCCCGTTTGCGTTACCACGGCGTTCTGACTCTGAAAGCCGGTGAACACCCGGTGACCGGCTCGGCCCGCTACAATCTGACCTTCCGTAAGGCTGGCTGATACCTTATTGCAGCCAGGCCACCAACAGGCCTGCGGCCAGAGATAACACCATCGGGCCAGCCACCAGCAGACCGGTTTGTCGGTTGCCGATACTCCAGGCGATGCCCGATTTCACCAGATTATTCACCGCTGCCGCGATGACAATCCCCAGCACGGCTGCATCCATGCCCAGGCCATCGTTGGACATCCGGGTAAGAGACAGGGTGATGGCATCGACATCCGCAACGCCAGAGGTCGCGGCCAGGGCGTAAATGCCGACATCGCCGAAGGCATTCTTGAGGAATTCCCCCAGTAACAGAATGGCGGTCAGCAAGAAACCGAACACCAGTGCGGAAGAGAGATCCAGCGGGTTCTGGTTCATGGTGGGCTGGCTCACCTGCAGTTGCCGGGCGTTGCGGCGCCAAATGATCAGCGCGGGCACGTAGAGGAGGGCGGTCATCATGGCGACCGGCCAGATCAGGCTGGGTAGCAGTGCCTTGTTGATGACCAGGCAATAAACCAGAATCCGAGGGAACATGGTGCCGCAGGCAATCAGGATGCCGGCAGCAAACTGCGGGCTGAAGTCGGGATTCTTCGCCGATTGCCGGGCGAAGTGCAGGCTCAGGGCGGTAGATGAACTCAATCCGGCAAAAAGACTGGTGAACAGAATACCTTTGCGGGCTCCAGCCACCCGGATGGCAAAGTAACCGACAAATGAGATGGAGGCGATCATCACCACCATCCACCAGATTTCCCGGGGGTTGAGCACGCCACCCGGTCCCATGGCCTCGTTTGGCAGCAGAGGCAGCATCACCACCGAGATCAAAAGCAGTTTAAGGGCAGCGTCGAGTTCGCTGGCCTGAAGCTTGTGCACCCAGCCGTGGATTTCTTCCTTGTTGTCCAGAATGATGGCGGTGACCACCGCAGCAGCGGTGGCGATCACCGGATCCACCGCCACGGCAACAGCGCCGAAACAGAAGGTCAGCAACATGCCGACCATGCCGGTAATGCTGAAATTGCGGATGTGTTCCAGGCGCTCGCTGTAGGCCACCAGCCCCATGGCCACTACACTGAGTAGCAATACCGGAAAGGCCCAGGGGGTAATCTGCTCCGACAATACGGCGGCAATGCCGCCCAACAGCCCGACCAGTGAGAAGGTGCGGATACCGGCAATGCGTTCCCCGGATTTCTGCTCCCGGGCATCCCAGCCCCGCTCCAGGCCAATGATGGCTCCGAGCAGCAAGGCCACGGCCAGATTGATGGTGGTCTGGTTGGCGTTTAGGAACTGGCTTGCTACATCATCCATGTACTTGTCACCAAAAAGATTATTTAAACGCATTCTAGGCAATTAGCGGCCCCGGCGGCACCCCCGGTCTGTCGGGATGGCCAGTCTGGCCATACTTTCAGGACGGTTTCTGGTACCCTTCGCGGCCCCGATCTGATATCCCCAGGAATTGAAAGCGACACCCCTGACCATGACAAACGCACTCAAGCAGAACTGGTTTTCGAACATCCGCGGCGACTTGCTCGCCGGAACCGTGGTTGCGCTGGCACTGATTCCGGAGGCGATTGCCTTCTCTATCATTGCCGGGGTTGACCCGAAAGTGGGCTTGTATGCCTCCTTCTGTATTGCCGTGATTATTGCCTTTGTCGGTGGCCGCCCGGGAATGATCTCGGCGGCCACCGGCGCCATGGCGCTGCTGATGGTGACGCTGGTCAAAGAGCATGGCCTACAATACCTGCTGGCGGCAACCCTGCTGACCGGTGTGATCCAGATTGCCGCCGGCTACCTGAAACTGGGCGGCTTGATGCGGTTTGTATCCCGTTCAGTGGTGACCGGTTTCGTGAACGCTCTGGCCATCCTGATTTTTATGGCCCAGTTGCCGGAACTCACCAATGTGACCTGGCATGTCTACGCCATGACCGCCGCTGGTCTGGCTATTATCTATCTCTTCCCGCTGATACCCACTGTGGGCAAGTTGATTCCGTCTCCGCTGGTTTGCATCGTCGGTTTGACCATTGTCTCCATGGTTATGGGGCTGGATATTCGTACCGTAGGTGATATGGGTGAGTTGCCGGATACCTTGCCGATTTTTCTGTGGCCAGACGTACCGCTGACGCTGGAAACCCTGATGATCATCCTGCCCTATTCACTCGGTCTTGCCGTGGTAGGGCTGCTGGAATCCTTGATGACGGCGACGATTGTCGATGATCTTACGGACACGACCAGCGACCGTAACCGCGAGTGCAAGGGCCAGGGCATTGCCAATATCGGTTCCGGCTTGCTGGGCGGCATGGCAGGCTGCGCGATGATCGGTCAGTCCATCATCAACGTGAAATCCGGTGGTCGCACACGTTTATCCACGCTCACGGCCGGTGTCTTTCTGCTGATTCTGGTTCTGGTGCTCGACAAGTGGCTGGTGCAGATTCCGATGGCCGCCCTGGTGGCCGTGATGATTATGGTCTCCATCGGTACTTTTAGCTGGGATTCCATCCGTAATCTCAGGGAGCACCCATTGTCCACCAATATCGTGATGCTGGTTACGGTCATTGTGGTGGTCGCCACCCATAACCTGGCTTTCGGCGTACTGGCCGGTGTGCTGCTGGCGGCTCTGTTCTTCGCCAACAAGGTTGGCCATTACATGCTGGTGACCTCCGAGCTGGACGAGGCAACAGACACCCGTCGCTATACCGTGGTGGGCCAGGTGTTTTTCAGTTCCTCGGAAAAATTCCTGGAATCCTTTGACTTCAAGGAAGCGGTGGACAATGTTGTGATAGACCTCAGCCGCGCGCACTTCTGGGACATTACCGCCGTTGGCGCGTTGGACAAGGCAGTGATCAAGTTCCGCCGTGAGGGTGCGGATGTGGAAGTGATTGGCCTGAATGAGGCCAGTGCCACCATCGTTGACCGCTTCGGGGTGCACGACAAGCCCGACGCCGTTGACCAGCTGATGGGGCACTGATATGACTCAGACCAAAGAAAACTCTGACATTCGCAGCAATAATAACAGCCAGAATCAGGCGCAAGGCGAGGCAGCTATGACGGCAGACAAGTTGAGAATTGTGGCGTGTATTGACGGTTCACGGGCTGCCCCCGCGGTGTGCGACTTTGCCGCCTGGGCCAGCCGCCACATGGACACGCCGCTGATGCTGCTGCATGTTCTGGATGAAGAACGGTATCCGGCCGAGCCGGATCTGGCTGGCAGCATCGGTCTTGGCAGCCGCGAGCATTTGCTGGATGAGCTGGCGGAGCTGGACCGTAAGCGCTCCAAGCTTGCCCTGGAGCATGGCCACCACATGCTGGACGAAGCAGAGGCCAGGGTAAAAACTGCGGGTATTGGCGAGACGGTCAAGCGCCAGCGCCATGACAACCTGGCCGAGGCTCTGACCGCGCTGGAAAAAGAAACCCGGCTATTTGTGATGGGGTTGCACGGTGAAAGCAGTTCCGATCGCGATGTGCACATCGGTAGCCAGCTTGAGACCGTGATCCGTAGTGTGCATCGTCCGATTCTACTGGTGCCAGATGAATACCGCGAGCCGAAAAGTGCCATGGTGGCCTTTGATGGTTCCGCGACCGCCTTCAAGGGCATTGAGATGATTGCGGCCAGCCCGGTGTTACGGGGCATGCCTTTGCACCTGGTGATGGTTGGAGCCGACACGGCCGATCGTTGGGAGCAACTGAAAAAAGCGGAAAAAATGCTGGAAGGCCTCGGTGTTGAGATCACGCTGGCTATCCGCGCTGGCGATGTGGAGCCCACGCTGCACGCCTATCAGGAAGAGCACGGCATCGACATTCTGGTGATGGGCGCTTACGGCCACTCGCGAATCCGCCAGTTTCTGGTGGGCAGTACAACAACCACCATGCTGAAAACCGCGCACAAGCCGCTGGTTATTCTCAGATAAGGAGCAACCATTGCTCAAAGGCAGCCGAGAAGGGAACCCGATGATCAGAAGGTTATTGACCCTGATATCCCTGGTTGTCCTTGCTGGCTGTGCAGGAGGGATCAAGCCGATGGAACACGGGCCGGCAATACCGGTCGCCTCGGAGCCAGACGCTTTTCTGCAGGCACAGAGCGAAGAGCGGGTCGGCGCCGGGTTGCCGGCGGTAAAACTGCTGAACACAGGCCAGGATGCCTTTCTGGCCCGGGCCGCACTGATCGAGACTGCCAGCCAGCGCATCGACGCCCAGTATTACATCTGGAACGACGATGACAGCGGCCGCTACCTGGCCAGCCGCTTGGTTGCGGCCGCGGATCGCGGAGTGGTGATTCGCCTGCTGCTGGATGACATTAATGTTGCTGGCAAGGAATCCCTGTTCGCCCTGCTGGATGCCCATGCCAATATCCGTGTGCGTATATTCAATCCATCCCGGTCCCGGGATGGATTCGGTCGCTGGCTCTCGTTTATCACTGACTTTGATCGCATCAACCGGCGCATGCACAACAAAACCTTTGTGGTGGATGGTCTTGTGGGTATTGCCGGGGGCAGGAACATCGGGGATGAGTACTTCGATCAGCATCCGACACTGAACTTCCGGGACCGCGATGTTCTGGTGCTGGGGCCGTTGGCGGAGGACATGACCGCCAATTTTGAGGCCTACTGGGACAGTCCCTGGACCTTGCCGCTGGTAGAGCTTTATCCCAAGCCTGAACAGGCACAACCGAAGCTCAGCGTCCTGATTGAATCTGCCGCCTCGCGGCATTACCAGATCGAGCCCCCAGGAAACCGGCAAACGGCAAGAACCTATCTGGAGACCTTGTTTGCCAACACCGTTTCCGCACCCGCCGAACTGGTGTTTGATCCGCCTCCCGAAGACCCGGATGCCCCCGCAGAGGCTCCCCAGCGAACCGCGCAAACCCTGTATGACCTGGTGGACGGTGCCCGGTCCGAGATCCTTATTGAATCGGCGTATCTGATCCTGACTGACCATCAGCTCAGTGCCATGAGCGACATTGGCAGAGGTCGTTTACAGGTTGCCGCCCTGACCAATTCGCTGGCCACCAATGATCTGGTTACCAACCACTCCGGATACGCACGGTGGCGCCGGGCGATGTTGGAGCAGGGTATTGAGCTACACGAATTACGACCGGATGCCCCTGCATGCCAACGTTGGGTGGCCGCCAGTGCAGCCTGTGAAGGCGGTGAGGTAAGCCTTCATTCCAAAGCGGTGGTGTTTGATCGGGAAACCCTGTTTATCGGGTCCTTTAACGTGAATCTGCGTTCCATTTATCTCAATGGCGAGACGGTGCTGGTGATCAAAAGCCCGGAGCTCGCCGGTGCCGTGGCGGACGATATCCGTTACGCTATGGAGCCCCGGAACAGCTGGGGGGTTGAGCTGAATGGCCAGGATGAGCTGGTCTGGCGGTCAGAAGGGCAGGAGGTGCAGCACGAGCCGGAGGTGGGTTTCTGGCGCCGGGCCATGTCGCGGATGCTGTCTTGGCTGCCTATCGAGAAGTACCTGTAGCGGCGCTCAGGCCTCGTTGCCGGCAGTGACACCAGACGCCCAGGCCCACTGGAAATTGTGACCACCCAGGTGCCCGGTCACGTCCACCACTTCGCCAATAAAGAACAGATTCGGCCGATCCAGAACCGCCATGGTTTTGGAAGAGAGTTGGCGTGTATCAACTCCGCCCAAGGTCACTTCTGCGGTTCGATAACCCTCGGTGCCGGCCGGTTTCACCGTCCAGTTGCCCAGAGTGTCGGCAATCTGCTCGATGTCCTGATTGCTGCAGCCTTGCAGTGGGCCCTGCCAGCCCTGAAGTTCATTAAATGCCTGGGCGAAACGTTTGGGCAGATGCTGGTTGAGATACTGCGCCAGAGTGGATTGCGGCTTTTGCTTTCGAAGTGCCAGCAGGTCCTCCCGAATTGGTTGGTCGGGTAACAGGTTGATGTGCACCTCATCCCCCGGCCTCCAGTAACTGGACACCTGCAACATGGCCGGGCCACTCAGTCCCCGGTGCGTCACCAGCATGGGCTCGCGGAAGTGCTGGTTGTGGCAGTGGGCATCCACCGGGCAACTGATGCCCGAGAGTGGTGCCAGTTGCTGTTTCAGCTCCGGTTGCAGGGTAAAGGGCACCAGCCCGGCCCGGGTCGGCAGAATGTTCAACCCGAATGTTCTGGCAAGCTCATAGCCGAATCCGGTCGCGCCCATGGTGGGAATGGACAGGCCGCCGCAGGCAACCACAAGAGATTCGCAGCTCAGCACGCCGCTGCCAGTCATAACCTGATAGCCACCGTTCGCTTCCCGTACCTTCTGAATCTGGGTCTTCAGCCGGATCTCCGCGCCCGCCCATTCACATTCGGTCAGCAGAACATTGAGGACGTCTCTGGCGCTGTCCCGGCAGAACAACTGACCGGGCGCTTTCTCCTCGTACTCGACGCCGTGTCGATCCACCAGTTCGAGGAAATCCTGGGGCGTGTACCGCTTCAACGCCGAGATACAGTAATGGGGATTATCCGAGAGGAAGTTGGTGGGTGTGCTGTTCAGGTTGGTGAAATTGCAGCGCCCGCCGCCGGACATCAGGATCTTCTTGCCCGGTTTGTTGGCATGGTCCAGTACCAGCACACGCCGGCCCCGGTAGCCGGCGGTTGCCGCACACATCAGCCCTGCTGCGCCGGCGCCGATGATGATTACGTCATACGCTGAGGATGAACCTGCCATGATACTACCCGCCGTTGGTGAAGAACGCCGGGCAGTATACCAGCCTCACGGCAGGTGAACGGAGCCTTCCATGTAGAAGGCTGCCTGGCCAGAAATGGCCACCCGCTCGCCCCGGAGCTCGCAGCGCAGTTCGCCGCCGCGGGCAGAAACCTGGCGAGCCCTGAGTTCGGTTTTACCAAGCTTCTCAGCCCAGTAGGGCACCAACACACTGTGGATGGAGCCGGTCACGGGGTCCTCGTCGATACCGGCGCCGGGAGCGAAATAGCGGCTGACAAAATCGCAGTCCGTTCCCGGGGCGGTCACAATCAGGCCCTGGTTGCCCAGCTCGGCCAGTTTGCGGTTATCCGGAGTTGCGGTCCGCACCTCGTCTTCGGAGCCCAGCACCACCATGTCATTGGTGTCGTTAGGCACGTAGAAAGACTCGGCCGGCGCCCCGGGCAAAGCCTCCAGAATCAGCGCCGGCGTTGGCCTGTGCTCGAAAGGCAGATTCGGGAAATCCAGTTCCAGCCAGCCTTCTGCCCGGCGGGTAACGGCCAATGGACCACTTCTGGAGTGAAAATGCACGGTGTCGGCCGACCAGCTCAGCCGGTTGAACACCACCCACGCCGAGGCCAGTGTGGCATGGCCGCACAGCGGTACTTCCACCGCAGGGGTGAACCAGCGGATGTGGAAATCCGCCGGGTCAGACTCTGGCAACGGCACCAGAAACGCGGTTTCCGACAGGTTGTTCTCCAGTGCGATTGCCTGCATCCGCTCGTCTGGCAGCCATTGGTCCAGCGGCATAACGGCTGCCGGATTACCGCCGAACAGGGTGTTGGTAAAGGCATCGACCTGATAAATCGGTGTGGTGTTCATAGGTTCTCCCTGTTGGAGTTGGTCAGATAATGTCTGGCTCGCGAACGGGCGAAGCGCTGTAATTCCTGCTCACTGTAGCAGTGGACTTCCGGCAGCGGGCGGTTGCCGGTGAGAATCCAGTGGTTGTGGCCGGCCGGGATTACCCGGATGCCATCCCGGGCCAGGCCTTGTATGGTTTTGAGGTGATGACCGTTGCCTGTCGTAGCGCCTGCTCCGGCAAGGTTGAACAGGTCTTTCTGACTGGCTCTGGATCTATCCGGTTGTTGTTTAAAGCGCTCGTCGGTTTTCTGTACCTGTGCCATGGTGAAACTCCTTCTTCAGTGGATGGCTCTATTGTTCGCTTATCCGTGTTGCCATAACAGATTCAGTTAACCAGGCATTGAATCGGTACAGATGATCTATAATCTGAACTGTGCTGGCCGAAAAGTAGCCAATCTGTACTGCCTGAATTGGCGCCGGATCTGCTGCAATAGACCTCGATTGGCCACTGCAAACAGGGAGAAGACCATGGGTGTGCTTTATAACCAGGTAGCAGATCAGCTGCAGGGGCTGATCCGTGATGGCGTTTACCGGGAGGGTGAGCGTTTGCCCGGGGTTCGGGTGCTCAGCCGTCAGTTTGGTGTCAGCATTTCCACGGTGCTTCAGGCCCACCAGACGCTGGAAGCCCGTGGCTATCTGCAGGCCAGGGAGCGTAGTGGCTATTTCGTAAGGTTGCCTGCCAGGGACGTGCCGGAACCCAGAATGTCGGAACAACGCAGCCAGCCGCTGCCGGTGTCTGCCCGGGAAATGACACTGGATCTGTGCGCGGACGAGCAGAAGCGCATGGTGCCGTTGGCAACCGCCATACCACACCCGGATTACCTGCCGCTGCGGCAGATCCAGCAGAGCACCCTGTGGGCTGCCCGGCGGGGCCTGGAAACCCTGGACTACGCCTTCCCCGGCAAGGAATCCTTTCGCCGGCAGATTGCCCAGCGCATGGCGAGCCTCGGCGTGCCGATCTCGCCAGACGATGTACTAGCCACCAACGGTGCCCAGGAGGCCATCATCCTGGCCCTGCGAGCGGTCACCCAGCCCGGCGACATTGTGGCCGTGGAATCGCCTTCCTTTCCGGGAATCCTGCAGGCGCTGGAAGTGGTGGGGCTCCGGGTGATTGAGATTCCGACCCATCCCTCCGATGGTATCAGCCTGGAGGGGCTTCAGCTGGCCCTGGAGCAGTGGCCTCTGAAAGCCTGCGTGGTGGTGCCGAATCACAGTAATCCTATGGGTGCCAGGATGACGGACGAGCGCAAGCAACAACTGGTGGCCATGCTGGCGGCCGCCAATGTGCCGTTGATTGAAGACGATATCTATGGCGATCTGTACCACACGGGTGAGCGCCCGCGGCCGGCCAAGGCTTTTGATCGTGCAGACAACGTGATCTACTGCAGTTCCTTCTCCAAAACCATTTCACCGGGCCTGAGACTGGGCTGGATGATCCCCGGCCGACACATGGCCAGTGCCCGCCAGCACAAATATTTTGTCAACCTGGCAACCTCGTCCATTCCTCAGCTGGCGGTGGCGCATTTTCTGGAGCAGGGTGGTTACGATCGTTATTTGCGCGCTGCCCGCCAACACTACCGTGAGGCGACCGAACGGCTGCGTTCGTCCGTGGCCCGGTCGTTCCCGGAGGGCACGGCGGTCAGCCGGCCACAGGGAGGGTTTGTGCTCTGGGTGCAGCTGCCGGACGGTGTGTCCGGTACTGAAGTGTATCGGCGCGCCCGGGCCGAAAACATCAACGTGGCACCGGGGCTGATGTTCTCAACCACCAACAAGTTCGAGAACTGCCTGCGACTGAACGGTGGCAATCCCTGGACAGACCGGCTGGAGACCGCGGTGATACGACTTGGCTCCCTGGCCCACGAAGTCCAGCGTCATTCTGGCTGAGCGGGCTGCCTGAGTTCGAGCGGGTTCAACAGACCCGCGGCAATGGCCAGGCCGGTCACGTCTGGCAGACGCTCTGCACCAAGGCGCTTCATCACCCGGGCCCGGTACAGGTCGATGGTCTTGACGCTGACATCCAGTTGCTCGGCAATTTCCTTGCTGGTGTAACCCTGGGCCAGGGGCAGGAATACATCCTTTTCCCGGCGGGTCATGCTGGCAATCAATGCTTCGGTACTGGCAGCAGGCGTTGCGTTTGGTACAGGATCGTCGGCGTCCTGAAGGGCTTGTTGCACACTGTCCAGCAACAATTGTTCGTTGAATGGTTTTTCGATGAAGTCAAAAGCCCCGGACTTGAAGGCCCGTACCACAATGGGCACGTCGGCGTGGCCGGAAACAAAGATGATCGGCACGTCCAGGCCTCGTTTCTGCAACTCTTCCTGTACGTTCAACCCCCCCAGCCCCGGCATACGGATATCCAGAACCACGCAGCCAGGGCGCTGGTCTTCCACCGCATCCAGAAACTGGCGGCCATCGCTGTAGGCTTTCACCTTCAGCCCCACTGATTCCAGTAGCCACTGGGTGGATTCAAGCATGCCGGCGTCGTCGTCGACCACGTAGACCGTGTTGTGCGTGTCTGGCATCAGGGTTTTTCTCCTGGCGGATGTGCGAAATCTGCGGTGCGATTTGGGGCGAGTCGGTGCTGGTTAGGCGGGAATCGACAGATCAATGACAGCCCGCCGGTTTCGGCGGGTATGGCGTCGAGAAAGCCGCCAAAACCTTCGATAATCGAACGGCTCATGGAAAGCCCGAGCCCCAGGCCTTTGGGTTTGCTGGTGAAAAACGGCTGAAACATCTGGCGTATGCCTTCGTCATCCAGGCCCGTGCCCTCGTCGGTGACCTGGATCAGGGTTTCGCGCTGATCGTTTATGCAGGTGGTCACCACGATATAGGACAGCCGGCCGGTTTCGCCACGGGCTTCGACATTGGCTTCTATGCCGTTACGGACCAGGTTGATCAACACTTGCTCCAGCAGAACCGGGTCTGCGGTAATCACGGGAGAATCGGCGGCCAGATACTCCTGTAACCGGACCCCGTTTTTCTCAGCTTCCCACTGGCACTGTTTCACTACGTCGCTGATAACGGCATTGAGCGAGACCGGTGCCATGCGCTTCTGGCCCTTGCGCAGGAAAGCTCGCAGCCGTTTGATGACCTCTGAGGCCCGGTTGGCATGATGCACGATCTTCTGCAGACCATCGTCCACTTTCAGGAGACGGTCCGGGTGTTTATCGGCTTCCTTGAGAAAACGCTGGCTGGCGCTGGCGAAATTGACGATGGAGGCCAGCGGCTGGTTCATCTCATGAGCAATGCTCGAGGCGAGCTCGCCCAGGGTGGCCAGGCGCGCGGTATGGGCCAGCTCGTCTGCCAGACGTCGGTTCTGCTCTTCCGATTCTACCCGGGCGGTAATATCACGGGAGACACTGATCACTTCAACTACGGCACCGGTGTATGTCTCGCGGATGGCTCGGCTGGCAATCTCGAACCAGCGGTGGCTGCCGTCCCGGTGATGGAGTTCCAGAGTGAGGGTGGCGTAGCCGTCTTCCCGCAGGCGGTGGCGGGTTTGTGCCAGCTCTTCGGCCAGATTCTCCCCCTGGAAAACGTCTTCCAGGGCTTTGCCGCGCAGCTCTTCGGGCCAGTATCCCAGCAGCCGCCAGGAAGCGGGCGTGGCGTCGATAAAACGGCCATCCGGGGCATGGCGAGAGATCAGGTCGGTGGTGTTTTCAGTGATCAGGCGGTAAAGCCGGTTGGAGCGGACCGCCTGCTCCTGATCCCGAATGTCGTTGGTGGCATCGCGCCCGCGCACCAGAACCTGCGTGCCCTCTGGCAGGGGAATAAAGCTCCACAGAACGATTCGATCACTGAACCGTGACTCCACATCCTCAATGGCCCGGCCCTGGCCGATGGCCGCCTGCACCAGCGCCTGAGTGTTTACCGGTAACAAAGCATCTGGTGTAGGTGCTTTACTGATAGTGAGCAACTCACGGGTGGTACGGTTGCAGTCGGATACCGTTGCGTCGGCTGCCAGAATCAGCGTGGGTTGCGGGTCGCTGTCCAGTAGGAGATTGATTTGTCGAGAATTGTTGGGATCTGTCATGTTTTATAGAAGTATTCCCATAATACCATGGTAGAGTTTCTAGTAGTTTTGCTGTGGTCTACCATTTTCGGCAATGCTGAGTATAGCTGCTTTAGCGATTCTTCTGAATACGCCATAAGAACAACATCCGAGTTAGAGGACCACGCCAATGACGTCGATTTTTGACCAGGGCCTAGAGCCCCGGGACGCGAACTACGCTGTTCAATCCCCCATAGATTTTATCGAGCGCACGGCCAGTGTGTATCCGGATTACCCGGCCATCATTCACGGAGCTATCCGCCGCACCTGGGCTGAAACCTACGACCGCTGTCTGCGCCTGGCATCGGCCCTGAAAGGCCGTGGAATCGGCCGGGGCGACACCGTTGCCGTGATGCTGCCGAACATTCCGGCCATGGTGGAGTGCCATTTCGGCATCCCTATGATCGGTGCCGTGCTCAATACCCTGAACGTTCGCCTGGATGCCGAAGCCATCGCCTTCATGCTGGAGCATGGCGAAGCCAAGGTGGTGATTGCTGACCGGGAGTTCGGTCAGGTGATCAAGGATGCGGTGCGCCATCTGGAGCACAAGCCGCTGGTGATTGACGTGGATGACCCGGAATATGGTGAGGGCGTTCAGGTCAGCGACCTGGATTACGAGGCCTTCCTGCAGGAAGGGGACCCGCAGTTCCAGTGGAGTTTCCCGGAAAATGAGTGGGATGCCATTTCCCTGAACTACACTTCCGGCACCACCGGTAATCCCAAAGGCGTGGTGTACCACCACCGCGGTGCCTACATCAACGCGCTGGGCAACCAGACGGTGTGGTCCATGGACATGCACCCGGTGTACCTGTGGACGCTGCCGATGTTCCACTGCAATGGCTGGTGTTTCCCCTGGACCATTACCGCCATGGCCGGTACCCACGTGTGCCTGCGCCGGGTAGACCCGGAGAAAATCCTGCAGCTGATTCGTGACCATCAGGTTACCCACATGTGTGGTGCCCCGATCGTCCTCAATGCCTTGCTGAATGCCTCACCGGAAGCCAAGGCGGGCATCGACCACGAAGTGAAATCCATGACTGCCGGCGCGGCGCCCCCCGCCCAGGTGATTGGTTCCATTGAAGAGATGGGCATCAAGGTCACTCACGTGTATGGCCTGACCGAAGTCTATGGCCCGGTCACCGTGTGTGCCTGGAAATCCGAGTGGGACGAACTGCCCCTGCATGATCGCGCCAAGATCAAGGCCCGCCAGGGTGTGCGTTACCACACGCTGGGCGGCACCATGGTGGCGGATCCCAACACCATGCAGCCGGTCCCCAAAGACGGTAAAACCATCGGTGAGATCTTCCTGCGCGGCAACACCGTAATGAAGGGCTACCTGAAGAATCCCAAAGCCACCGAAGAAGCCTTCCGGGGCGGCTGGTTCCACACCGGAGACCTGGCGGTCTGGCACGAAGACGGTTACATGGAAATCAAGGATCGTCTGAAAGACATCATTATTTCCGGGGGTGAGAACATTTCCACCATCGAAGTGGAAGACACGCTGTATCGTCACCCGGCGGTGATGGAAGCGGCGGTGGTGGCCCGTCCGGACGAAAAATGGGGCGAAACACCCTGTGCCTTCGTTACCCTGAAACCGGAGGCCGGCGATGTCTCCGAGGAAGACATCATCAACTTTTGCCGGGAGCATCTGGCCCGGTTCAAGGTGCCGAAGACCGTGGTCTTCACCGACCTGCCAAAGACCTCAACGGGCAAAATCCAGAAGTTCGTACTGAGGGACCAGGCCAAAGAGCTGAACTGATTCCTTGAACGGCTGCGCCGCTGGCGCAGCCAACCTCTCCACAAAAACAACACAGGCTGGCATCTGAAATACGGTGTCTGGAGGTATCGTTATGCAAATGTTCCACAGAAAGAATGGTGAAGAGCAGCCGTACTGGCCTGCTGGTCCCTTTAAAGTCCGACTGCCGTTTGTCCATTACCGCTGGGAATTCGCGGAGATGGTGCAGGCGTTGATCATGTTTGTGGTCAGTCTGGCCATGATTCCGCTGCTGGAAAAATATCTCGGTGTTCCCTACGACGTGGCCCTGGCTTACGTGGTGATCTGCGGTATCGGCTTTATGCTGCCAGCCTTGCTGGGTGTGCCTCTGGTGCCCGGCTGGATTACCCCGGGTATTCCGGTGGTGCTGCTGTTCCTTTCCGATTATGAACCCGGCCCTGAGGCCATCCAGGCGCTGTTTGCATTGCAGTTCCTGGTGTTCCTGATCTTTCTGATTCTGGGCGTGACCCGTCTGGGCAGCAAACTGGTTAACTGGATTCCGCGCTCGATGAAGGGCGGTATCATTATTGGTGCCGGTATTGCGGCATTGATGGGTGAAATCGAGGCCGGCGGCCGCCTGGCCAACACGCCGATCTCCCTGATCGTGGGTGGTCTGGTGTGTCTGTATCTGATGTTCTCGGTCTCGTTCAAAGGCTTTGTCGACAAGAACGTGCTGGCCCGCAAGATTGCCAACTACGGCATGGTGCCGGGCATGGTGGTGGCCATTCTGGTGGGCTTTGCCACCGGCGAATACGATGTGCCGAACGTGGAGTGGGGGATCACCAAGCCGGCGTTCGACCAGTTGTGGAACTACCTGCCGTTTAGCGTTGGTTTCCCGGATCTGAATGTATTTCTGTATGCGATTCCGACCGCAGTCATTGCCTACGTCATTGCCTTCGGTGACATCGTGGTGGGTCAGTCCCTGATGAATCGTGTCGACCACCTGCGCAAAGACGAAGACATCGACAACAGCGTGGACCGTGTGCACCTGGTGACCGCTATCCGTAACGGCGGCCACGCATTCTTCGCGCCATACCCTGGCCTGGCTGGCCCGATCTGGACGGCGGTGACCGCCACCATGGCCGAGCGCTACAAGTACGGCCGTAATGCCATGGATTCCATCTACAGCGGTGGTGGCACCTTCTGGATTACAGGCTTTATCGCACTGTTTGTGCTGCCGCTGGTGAGCTTCTTCCAGCCGGTGCTGCCGATTGCGCTGTCGCTGACACTGCTGCTGACCGGCTATATCTGCCTGATGGTGGGTCTGGAACAGCTGGAGAACAACACCGAGCGCGGTATCGCCGGTACCATGGGTGTGGTACTTGCGGTCTACGGCGCAGGCTGGGGCCTGGCCACCGGTGCGGTGTTGTACTTCCTGATTGAGCGTACTCACATTCTCGGCTTTACCCCAGACCCGGAAGCACCGGGCGTGGAGCCGGTTAAAGAGCACTGAACCTGATGCCGCTGTGTTCGGCGGCGGCATCTACCCACTGTGTGTCCTTGGGAGGCCTGAGCGCCTCCCTTTTTTGTTTCTGTTCGGATTTCTGACAAGTTGTCATATTGTGACAAAGCGTCTTTTTTTCTTGAGGTATGCCTTCCGGTTTGCAGTTACGTGGGGGTAAACTGATCCCGTTGATTAAAAATCATCCGCAGTCAAACTCCCGATAACAACAAACAGACCACAGGAGGCTGCCATGACGATCAGCTCCACCCCCGATGGTGTCACGGTCAAACCCCGGCACCTGCGGTTTGATGTTCGTACCGAACTGAGAACGCTCTGGCATGGTAACGATGCCTTTCGAACGGCCTTTTTCAATGCCTTGTCCCTGCAGTTTCCGGATGGCGAGCAACAGTTTATCAACGCAGTCCGGCTCTACCGGGATCAGATTACCGATCCCAAGTTGAAGGAGGAGATCAAGGGCTTTATCGGCCAGGAGGCTCTGCATAGCCGCGAGCACAAGGAATACAACGAGGCTCTGAAAGCCCGGGGCTACGATATTGATGCCCTGGACGAACGGTTCCGCAAACATATGGAGTGGGTCGGGCGCCTGCCGCCGAGTCGGCAGCTGGCCGGGACTTGTGGTGCTGAGCACTACACGGCCGTTCTGGCCAACGCAATTCTCAGTCACCCGGAGTGGATGGAAGGGGCGACTCCAACCATGAAGAGGCTGTGGCGCTGGCATGCCATTGAGGAAACCGAACACAAGTCGGTGGCTTTCGACGTATACCGTGCCTGTATTGGCAACGACAAGCTTCGCCGGATCGTGTTCCTGTTCGTAACCTGGAATTTCTTCCGCTACACCTTCCTTAATACCTGCAGCCTTCTGAAAACCGACGGCAAGCTCTGGAGCCTGAGAACCTGGTTGGGCGGGCTGAATTTCCTGTGGGGCAAGCCGGGGGTTCTGCGCAAGTGCCTGCCGGATTTTCTGGCCTATTTCCGGCGGGATTTTCATCCGTGGCAGCAGGACAATCGCGGTTTGCTGGAAGCCAATCTGAGGGAGCTGGAAGCCTGATCCGGTTCCCGGGTTGCTGAAATTTTCATCAGCCTGTGTAACACTGGGGCGCTGCAAAATAATCATAAGAAAGGGCGTACCCGCCAGAGGACGCGCCCGAACCCGGAGACATTCAGCATGCGAGTTGGTCTGATCGTTGATAGCGCCTGTGATCTACCCTATGAATTCGCCCGCAAACACGACCTGTTTGTGCTGCCCGTCACGGCCATAATTGATGGCCAGACCTACATCGATAACCACGATCCTGTCCGTACCCAGGAGTTCTATCAGAGCGGCCTGCTCGATAAGGGGCACCAGGCGGAAACGGAGGCGTTCAGCGCCGAGCAGATTCATGATCTTTTCATGGAAAAAATTGTCACCGAATTTGATGTCGCCATCTGCGAAACTGTTACCCGCAGCCGGAGCCTGATTTACCAGAACGCATCTGAAGCCATGAACTCTGTGATGGCGCATTATGAAGAGGCGCGCAAGGCTGCAGGCCGGGATGGCAAATTTTCCATGCGGGTGATCGACAGCAAACAGATATTTGCCGGCCAGGGGCTGCTGGCGGCTCACACGCTGAAGCTGATTGGGCAGAAAGTATCGAAGAATGCGCTTCGCCATGAAGTGGAAACCTTCACCGACAAAATCTACACCTGTGTCATTCCCCGGGATCTGCATTACATCCGTGAACGCGCCCGGCGCCGAGGTGACAAAAGCGTGTCTGCGGTGGCGGCTTTCCTGGGTAAGGCGCTGAACATCATCCCGGTGATTTTCGGGCAGGGTGTGGAAGGCAAACCGGTTGCCAAGACCCGTAACTTCGACATGGCTGTGGAGAAGGTGATGAATTACGCGGTCGCCCGGGTGGAAGCGGGTTTGCTGACGCCGTATGTCAGCCTTTCCTGTGGCCTGAGCTGGACCGAGATCGAGGATCTGCCGGGCCTGAATCGCCTTCGGGACGCGTGTGAGCAGAACGGCGTTGAGCTGTTGTTGTCCCAGATGGGTATTACCAGTGCCATTTATGTGGGGCCGGGCAGTATCTGCCTGGCTTTGGGCGCCGAGCCTCACGAGTTCAGTGATTTTCAGTAAATCGAACGGGCCGGTCGCCAGACTGGCCCTGTATCACGCCTGATGGTGTAGTTCGGGCAAACCCGCCATACGCCGGAACGTGTTAGCCTCTTTGCCAGACAAGAAAACCTGGCAAAGGAAAACAGGCTTATGACCGAGACCACCTCAACCCTGGCGGACCAATTACTTGAAGCCCACGTTCGGCACGAGCTGAATGCCCTGAAAGGCGCCAAACTGAAAAAGTTCCTGCATCAGGAAGTGGACGAACTGCTGGAGTATGCCAATAGCGTGACCCTGGAGCGTGTGGTTAGTGCCGAGCAGATTATGGGCCTGATCCGGCGGGTGGTGGTGAGCATGGAGCTGGATGCCGGCATTCCGGAGCTGGCAGCGGACCTGGCAACCGAAGTGTTGAAGGCCCCGGTTCAGAGCCAGACCAGGCTGGGCGATATTCTGTCCCGGGAGCAGGCCAGTGCGTTTGTTGAGGAAGCCCTGGAGTTGCGCCACCAGCGGGAACGGGTGATCAGTGAGATTATGGCGCACCCGGTTTATCAGGAGCTGGTGTCGAATGTGGTCTATCACGGCCTGGTGAACTACCTCTACGAGGATAATCTGATTACCCGCTCAGTACCCGGGGTGGGCTCGATGATGAAATTCGGCAAGAAAATGGCTAACAAGGCCGTGCCGGGACTGGATGAGACCTTTGAACGCCGCATCAAGGCCTGGCTTTCGGACAGCCTGCCGAGCCTGATTGCCCGAAGTGAGCAGTTCCTGCACAAGGCTTTGAGTGATGACGAACTGCGTGACACAGTCATGGCGGCCTGGGTGTCTCTCGAAGACCGAACCATCGAGGATCTGCAGGACGGACTGGGTGATGTTCAGCTGCAGGAATTTGTGGTGCTGGGCTATGACTTCTGGCTGCATTTCCGCCAGACACCGTATTTTGAGGGCTGTGTTCAGGCAGTAGTGGAGGGATTGTATGCCCGTTATGGTAACCAACCAGTGATGAACCTGCTCGCGGATATCGGCGTCACGCGGGAAGTGATTGTCACGGAACTTGAAGCGGTGGGCTTGCCGCTGGTGGATCTGCTCCGGCAGGAGGGCTATCTGGAAGCGCTGTTGCGGCGCAGGCTGGAACCGTTCTATCGTTCGGCAGCGACGAAAAAGCTGCTGGCGGTCGCTGGCTGAAACGCATCAGGGCCAATCAAAAAAGGCCGGAGGTGATGCCTCCGGCCTTTTTCGTTTGCGCGCGGCCTGGCCTCAGCGCTCCAGGTACTTGAGTTTGTCGGGCTTACCGTCCCACTCTTCGGCATCTGGCAGCGGGTCTTTCTTTTCAGTGATGTTGGGCCACTTGCCGGCCAGCTCTGCGTTGATTTCAACAAAGGCTTCCTGGCCTGCCGGCAGCTCGTCTTCCGAGAAGATGGCCTCGGCCGGGCACTCTGGCTCGCACAGGGCGCAGTCAATGCACTCGTCCGGGTCGATGACCAGAAAGTTGGGGCCTTCGTAGAAGCAGTCCACGGGGCAGACTTCCACGCAGTCGGTGTATTTACACTTGATGCAGTTATCAGTAACGATAAACGCCATAGTCAGATCCCTGGTTCGTAGAAGATTCAGTCTCATCAGGAGCCTGTCAGTTACCCGGCCCCGTTTATAATTTGGAGCGATATTGTAGGGAGCCCCCCACACTGCCGCAAGCGTTGGCCTGCTATATCGTTATTACCCAGATCAAGTTTGGCGCAGAATGCTGTTATTTTGCCAGTAACTCCTTGAGTTCATAAAGCTGGTTCAGGGCGTCTCTTGGGGTAATGCCGTCCAGATCGAGCTTCTCCAGAGCCTGTTCCACTTCACTCGGCTCGGCCACGGCAAACATGTCGCCCTGGTACACTGCATCCACACTGGCGGTCTTAGCCGCAGATGGCGTAGCCGGTTTCGGCTCATTAACGCTCACGGGCGCCGGCGACGGGTTGCTGCCTGCTTCCAGACCTTCCAGATGCGCCAGCTGGGTTTTGGCGTTGCGGATCACATCCTGGGGTACACCGGCCAGTTTTGCCACCTGCAGCCCGTAACTCTGGCTTGCCGGGCCATCGTGCACATTGTGCAGAAACACGATGGAGTCGTCGTGCTCGGTGGCGGTCAGGTGCACGTTAACCGCATGGTCGAGGTCATCGGCCAACTGGGTCAGTTCGAAGTAGTGGGTGGCGAACAGGGTATAACACCGGATGTTCTTCGCCAGGTGCTCGGCCGTGGCCCAGGCCAGCGAAAGGCCATCGAAGGTGCTGGTGCCGCGGCCCACTTCATCCATCAACACCAGGCTGTGTTCGGTGGCATTGTGCAGGATATTGGCGGTTTCGGTCATTTCCACCATGAAGGTGGAGCGGCCACCGGCTATGTCATCCGAGGAGCCCATGCGAGTGAAGATCCTGTCCACCGGGCCAAGCACGGCGCGGTTGGCGGGCACGAA
The DNA here is from genome assembly GCF_002049515.1 of Marinobacter sp. tcs-11. Taxonomy (NCBI): domain Bacteria; kingdom Pseudomonadati; phylum Pseudomonadota; class Gammaproteobacteria; order Pseudomonadales; family Marinobacteraceae; genus Marinobacter; species Marinobacter sp. tcs-11. Next base: position 78,355 of record NZ_LLYU01000013.1, read on the forward strand.
ACTGCCGGTGTAGGCCAACAGGGCAATCAGGGCGGCCTGGCGCATGTAGGTGGACTTACCGCCCATGTTCGGGCCGGTGATCACCAGCATGCGGCGTTTGGTATCCATCAATAGGTTGTTGGGCACAAACGGCTCGTCGAGCAGCTGCTCCACCACCGGGTGCCGACCTTCCTCCACATCAAATCCTGGCTGGTCGGTAAATTCCGGCGCGGTGAAGCGCAGGGACGTGGCTCGTTCGGCGAAGTTGCTCAGTACGTCGAGTTCGGCCAGGGCCTGGGCGGCGTCCTGCAGCGGGGCCAACTGTTCGGCCACGGTTTCCAGGACGTCGTCGTACAGGCCTTTTTCCCGGGCCAGGGCACGGCTTTTGGCGCTCAGTGCCTTGTCCTCAAACTCTTTCAGTTCCGGGGTGATGAAGCGTTCGGCGTTTTTCAGGGTCTGGCGGCGGATATAGTCCACCGGCGCCTGCTCAGACTGGGCCCGGCTGATCTCGATATAGTAGCCGTGCACCCGGTTGTAACCCACTTTCAGGGTGGAAATGCCGGTGCGTTCACGCTCCCGGGTTTCCACATCCAGCAGATACTGGCCGGCGTTTTCACTGATGTTGCGGAGTTCATCCAATTCTTCGTCGAAGCCTTCGGCAATCACGCCGCCATCACGAATCACCACCGGCGGGTTGTCGATGATGGCGCGTTCCAGCAGGTTGGCCAGTTCCGGGTATTCACCGATGACGGTGGCCAGTTTCACGACATGGTGTGAGTTGACCGGTTTCAGTGCCTCCTGCAGTTCTGGCAGGGCATGAAAAGCGTCGCGCAGGCGCGCAAGGTCCCTGGGGCGGGCAGAACGCAGGGCAACCCGGGCCAGAATCCGTTCGATATCACCCACCCGTTTCAGTAGATCGTGCACTGGCTCGTAGTGGAAACCGTCCAGCAGTGCAGATACTGCCTGCTGGCGCTGGCGCACGCGCTCAACATCCCGAAGTGGACGATTCAGCCAGCGTCGGAGCTCCCGGGCTCCCATGGCAGTGGCGGTGCGGTCCATCACCCAGGCCAGGGTGTGTTGTTGGCCACCCATCAGGTTGGTGTCGATTTCCAGATTCCGGCGGCTGGCGGCATCCAGTATCACGGCGTCTTCCCGGCGTTCGCGGGTCAGTTTGCGGATATGTGGCAGCGCCGTGCGCTGGGTCTCCTTGGCGTATTGCAACAGGCAGCCGGCAGCGCAAACGGCCAGGGTCAGGTCTTCGCAGCCAAAGCCGGTGAGATCGCGTACCTGCAACTGCTGGGTGATCACCCGGAGGGCGGTGTCCGATTCAAACAGCCAGGGGCCCTGGCGGCGTACGCCGGTGAAACCCTCAAGGATCTCGGTATAGGGAAAATCTTCGCTGATCAGGATTTCAGCGGGTCGCAGGCGCTGAAGCTCACCCTGCAGGGCTTCAAGGCTCTCCAGTTCCGACACTGCGAACCGGCCACTGGAAATATCCAGTGAGGCAAAACCGAACTGCTCTTTGTGATGGTAGATGGCTGCCAGCAGGTTATCGCGGCGGTCTTCCAGAAAGGCCTCGTCACTCAGCGTACCGGGAGTGACAATGCGCACGACCTTGCGTTCCACCGGGCCCTTGCTGGTGGCAGGATCACCAATCTGCTCGCAGATAGCGATGGACTGGCCCGCGCGAACCATGCGGGCAATGTAGCCTTCGGCCGAATGGAAGGGTACCCCTGCCATGGGAATCGGATTACCTCCGGAATGGCCACGTGCGGTCAGGGTAATGTCCAGCAATTCTGCGGCTTTTTTAGCGTCGTCGTAAAACAGCTCGTAGAAGTCCCCCATGCGGTAGAACACCATCTCGTTCGGGTGTTCTCCCTTGATTTTCAGGTACTGCTGCATCATCGGGGTGTGCTTGGACAGGTCCGTCATAGTTCCTCAATTCTTCCGGGTAAACATCGGCAAGGGTGGTGGCACGCCGTTCGGGATACCAAAACCCGCGATGGTACCACGGTCCGGAGGTGTCGGCAGCCGGTCAGTCACTCAGGGCATCATCAGTCCGGGATAGTCTGTCGCCAGCCTTTGCAGGTCAGCCGGTTCGTCGACGTCGTTCAGGGTTTCGCTCTCCGCCAGCCGCCACCCCAGGGCCGCCAGACGCTGTCGGGTGATGGCGGCCACCTGTTCGGTACTCCAGGGTATATCCGTGAAGAGGGCCGGGCTGAAACGCCGGAGCCCCAGCAGGGCATAGCCGCCGTCGGCGACCGGGCACAGGCAGGCATCGTGGTTCAGGAGGTCGCCGGCCATTTGCCTCAGTCGGTTGGCGTCAAGATCCGGGCAGTCCGTTCCGATCAGGATCACCGGTAAGCCGGCTGTCAGGGCATGTCTGGCGGCTTCCGCCATGCGATGGCCCAGGTCACCTTCGGCCTGGGAAGACAGGATGGCTCGGTCACCAGGGTCCAACTGTTGCCAGTAATCTGCCGCAGGATCCGGGCTGACACAGAGCTCCACCGGGCCGATATTGGCGTCGAGGGCCTGCGCCAGAGTGTGCCGCAGCATGCGGTCTGCCAGCCGGGCGGCACCGGCCTCGCCCAGCGCCGGGATCAGGCGGGTTTTTACCTTCCCGGGCCGGGGTTCTTTGGCGATAACAATAATACGTGTCTGGTTCATCGGTAACGGGCTGCCAGTTGGTCTGCGGGAACGCCGCGCCAATAGGCCCAGCGCAACTGCCACATTAAAAAGATCGTCCGCCAGCCGCCGCGCTGGTCCCAGCGCCGGCCGGAGGTGACCACTCTGTCCCTCAGACACACCGGGGGCGTGATGTGTTTCAGGCGTTTGCAGATTTCCACATCTTCCATCAGTGGTTGTTCCGGAAAGCCTCCGACCTGCTCGAACAGGGTTCGAGTCATAAACAGGGCCTGATCGCCGGTGGCGATGCCGGTCAGTCTCGAGCGCAGGTTCATCATGGCGCCAACGATCGGCAACAGGCCGGAGCGGCCGTCGATACAAACATCAAAACGGCCCCAGCTGGTTTCTGAGCGTGCCAGGTGAGTCATCACTTGCGTGTCCGCATGCTCCGGCAGCCGGGTGTCCGCGTGCAGGAACATCAGGAAAGGCGATTGGCTGGTGCGGGCTCCAGCATTCATCTGGGTTGCGCGTCCGCGGGCAGAGCGGATCAGGGGAACCCCCCTTGCTTCAATGAGACTGTCCGATTTGTCGTCGCTGCCGCCATCCACCACAATGATTTCGGCGCCCCGCTGACGCCAGGTTTCCAGGTGGCTCAGCAGCGGTTCGATACCCTCGATCTCGTTGAGAACGGGGACGATGATTGCGAGCCGGGGATCTTCTTCGCGTATTGGGTGTCGCAACATGGGTTTTGGTGGCCTCCTGAGAGGAGCATATCAGAGCTCGGGGTGGTGAGCATGGCAGGCGGGAGATGAGGTTATGAAACGACTGGTTTTGCTGGGTGCCGGCCACGCTCACATGGTGGCGTTGCGTCAGTTCGCGCGCGAGCCGTTGCCGGAAACGGAGCTGGTGGTGGTGTCACCGTCCCGGTGGCAGTACTACTCCGGGATGATCCCGGGCTGGCTGGCCGGGCACTATCGCCTCGATCAGTGTCGTGTCCTGGTCGAGCCCACGGTGATCGCCGCCGGTGGCAGGCTGGTGCTCGATCGGGCTGTTGAATTGCGGGCAGCCGAGCAGGAGGTCGTGTTGGCAAGTGGTGAACGGGTGCCCTACGATCTGCTCTCTGTCGATGTTGGATCGGCCAGTGACAGTGCCGTGCTGAACGAGCCGGACAGCATGATCCTCGGTGTTAAGCCCGTCGAACGATTTGCTGAAGACTGGCCGGCAACCGAAAGATCCCTGCGCGCCAGAGCGCGCCCGCGCATTGTTGTTCTTGGTGGAGGCGCTGGAGGTGCGGAGATCGCTATGGCCCTGGCCCGGCGATCAGCGGACTGCGACCAGGCGGGCGTTGTTCTGGTGGCCGGCAGCAATGGTGTAGTGCCGGGCTTTCGTCCCCGCTTTCGCCGCCTGGTGCGGCGGGCGCTGATGCGCTGCGGTGTCGAGATTGTTGAGGAGTATGGCGAACCGGTGGTTGATGGGGTCCGGTTGGCTGGTGGGCGACGAATGCGGGCCGATGCGGTTCTGGTATCTACCGGTGGCAGGGCTCTGCCCTTTCTGGAAGCCAGCGGCCTGGCCGTAGACGAAGCCGGTTTTGTCAGGGTAGACGCCAGCCATCGCAGCACGTCTCACCACAATGTGTTTGTGGCCGGAGATGCCTGTAGCCGGGTTGACCAACGGCTGGACCGTTCCGGGGTACACGCGGTTCGTGCCGGGCCGATACTGGCCCGCAATCTTGCGGCTGCGATATCGGGTAAACCGTTGGTGCGTTTCTATCCGCGCAGGTTTTCGTTGTACCTGTTGGCGGCGGGAGACTGCACGGCGATTGGTAGTTATGGCCCCTTGACGTTTTCGGGCGCCTGGGTCTGGAAGTGGAAAGACCGCATTGATCGCGGATTTGTTGACAGTTTTCCCGGAGCCTGAGAATGGCGACGGGCATTACAGGAAACGGGAGAACCGTATGAATGTGACCGACGGACAATTGGCCAAGGCTGGTGACGCGCTGGCGGCGGCGCTTGAGCGCAGGCGGATGACCATCGCTACCGCTGAAAGCTGCACCGGTGGCTGGGTGGCCAAGGTGCTGACTGACCGGGCGGGTTCGTCCGCCTATGTTATGGCGGGTCTGGTGACCTACAGTAACGCCGCGAAGCAGGCCATCCTTGGCGTACAGGCTGATACTCTGGAGCAGTGCGGGGCGGTCAGTGAACCGGTGGTGCGACAGATGGTGACAGGTGCCATACGTGCCACAGGCGTGGATATTGCCGTCGCTATCAGCGGTGTTGCCGGGCCGGGTGGGGGTAGTGCAGACAAGCCGGTTGGTACGGTCTGGTTTGCCTGGGGCAGCCGGGCTGACAACACCGAAGCCCGGGTAGCGCATTTCGATGGCGATCGGGATCAGGTGCGCCGGCAGTCGGTTTTGTATGTATTAGAAGGAGTTACCGGATTTGTCGAAACCCTGTGAGGATTTTCACCTTTCCGGGGGTTGGTCTCCTTCTGGCCATATGTTTTAATACTGTTCAAATATACAGGAAAACACTGGATGGCTATTCAGGTTTTCTCCGGATTCTGCCGCTTTGGCCAACAAGGTTGAGCGGCCCTGGTAACGAGGGTTTGCAAGAATGGAAGATAACCGCAAGAAAGCACTCGGCGCAGCGTTGAGCCAGATCGAACGTCAGTTCGGTAAAGGTGCTGTAATGAAGATGGGCGACCAGCCCCGTGAGGCGATTCCTGCCGTATCCACCGGCTCCCTTGGGCTGGATGTTGCTCTGGGCATTGGTGGTCTTCCTTACGGCCGGATCGTTGAGATTTACGGCCCGGAGAGCTCCGGTAAAACCACGCTGACTCTGCAGGTTATCGCGGAAGCGCAAAAACAGGGTAAAACCTGTGCCTTTGTGGATGCCGAGCACGCACTGGACCCGGTTTATGCGGAAAAGCTGGGTGTTAACGTTGATGAGCTGCTGGTTTCCCAGCCGGATACCGGTGAGCAGGCGCTGGAAATTGCCGACATGCTCGTGCGCTCGAACGCGGTGGACGTGATCATAGTCGATTCGGTAGCGGCCCTGACCCCGAAAGCGGAAATCGAAGGCGAGATGGGCGACAGCCACGTGGGTCTTCAGGCTCGCCTGATGTCACAGGCACTGCGCAAGCTTACCGGTAATGTGAAGCACGCCAATTGCCTGATGGTGTTCATCAACCAGATCCGTATGAAGATTGGTGTTATGTTCGGTAGCCCCGAGACCACCACCGGTGGTAACGCCCTGAAATTCTATTCCTCTGTGCGTCTGGATATTCGCCGTATCGGTTCGGTGAAAGACGGCGACGAGGTGGTGGGCAACGAAACCCGCGTAAAAGTCGTCAAGAACAAGGTGTCGCCTCCGTTCCGGCAGGCGGAGTTCCAGATCATGTACGGCAAGGGCATCTACCACATGGCGGAAGTGCTCGACATGGGCGTGAAAGAAGGCTTTGTGGACAAATCCGGCGCCTGGTACGCCTATAACGGCGACAAGATCGGCCAGGGCAAAGCAAACGCTTGTAAGTTCCTGGAAGAGAACCTGGATATCGCCAATGAAATCGAGGCTAAAGTGCGTGACAAGCTGATGCCCAAGCCGGTCAAGAAAGAGACGGCGGAGGCTCCTGCTGAAGCCAATGGCGAACTGCTATAAATTCTAAAAAGAGAAAGATAGGGAGGCGTGACATGAAGCGACTGCTGATTGTGGCTCATGCCCCGTCTCCGAATACCCTGAGATTACGGAGCGCCATCGAAAATGGCGCTCGTAATCCGGACATCGAAGCGGTAGAGGTGGTGGTAAAGGCGCCTCTCGAAGCTGGCCCCGAAGACATCCTCGCATGCGACGCCATCATCCTGGGCACCACGGAAAACCTCGGCTACATGTCTGGCGCCCTGAAAGACTTTTTCGACCGCAGCTACTATCCCTGCCTGGAGAAAACCCAGGGCCTGCCTTTTGCCTTTTATATCCGTGCCGGCCATGATGGTACCGGGACCCGCCGAGCTATTGAGACCATAACCACAGGGCTGCGCTGGAAGCTGGTGCAGGATGCACTGGTATGCCGGGGTGAATTCCGGCCCGAGTTTGAAGAGCAGTGTTACGAGTTGGGTATGGCAGTGGCGGCCAGTCTTGACGCCGGCCTGATTTGATCAACTGGCGTAGCGGTTGTAGAAGCCTTCAATACGGGACAGTGCGTTGTCCATCGTTCGTGAGTAGGCATTTTTGTCCAGGCAATAGGCAAACTGCAGACTGACCCGATATCCCGCCTGGTAGGGCTGGCAGGCGATAACCCGGGCGCCGACCCGGGATTCACTGATGTACTTGCCCTCGATATCAAGAAACAGTCGCACACCTACATCCACCGGTCGTGGGCAGAGAACCGCCATACCATAGCGGTTCATGTCCAGGCAGGTAACTGCCACAGGCTGTTTGCCACGGCCGAAGAAACCGCGCTCACGCAGTTGAACCCTCAGGCAGGACGCCGGAAAACGATCCTTGATGCGGCGATCTGCGGAATTATTCGTCATGTTTTCAGTCATCACGTGTCTTGTACTTGTTGTGGCCGGATTCCGTCCGGGAGATGAAGTGTAGTAATCGACGGCTTGCATGAAAAATGACCACGGCCGGATTTGTGACCAAGTTGGCACTTGCGGTCGGCTCTGGCCCCTTTCGATAAAACCGGACGAGGTACGCGACAGACCCGGCCCCAGGCACTACAATGGCGGGCCTGAAATCCGACAAAACTGACCGTTACGGGAAGCCAATTTGAAGTCTCTGCCCCTGCATCAGCTGTATAAAGCCTGCGTCCTCAAAGACCTGCCATTCAAGACCACAAGGCAACTTGAGCCCCTGGCCGAAATCGTGGGCCAGAACCGTGCCCAGGAGGCCGTGCGCTTTGCCCTGGCCATGCCCCATGGCGGCTACAACGTCTATGCCGTGGGTCGGAATGGGCTGGGCAAGCGAACGATGATGCTGCGTTACCTTGAGCATCATGTGGACACGCTGCAGCAAAGCCATGACTGGTGTTATGTCGCCAACTTCGAGGAACCGCGTAATCCCAAGCTGTTGCAGCTGCCGGGAGGTATGGGGACCCAGCTGAAGCAGGACATGGAAAAGCTGATGACCCGGCTGGTGAAAACGATCCCCCAGACTTTTGACAGCGACAGCTTTCTGGAACGCTCGGAGCAGTTGAAGAATGATTACGGCAAGAGGCAGGAAGATGAGCTGGCCAAAGTGGCTGCCCAGGCCAAGCGGAAAAAGGTAAGCCTGACGGTAACCACCCCCGGTGGCTATCGCCTGGTCGCCATGAATGGCGACGAGCCTCACACCGCGGAAAGCTTCCAGGCTCTGACCGAGGAGCAGCGGGACAAGTTTGAGGACTCGATCAACAAGCTCGAGAAGAAGCTGCGCCAGGCGTTGCGGAAGATGGCGGACTGGGAACAGGAATATGCCGACAAACAGCAGGCTCTGAACCAGGAGACCCTGGAGGGTATTTCCGGCCATCAGATTGACGAGCTGGTAGAGAAATATCGTGAACAGCCCGATGTGGTTACTTACCTGGAGGCCGTTCGCAAAGACCTGGTGGATAACCTGGATATCTTCCTGGAAGACGACGAGGAGCAGGCGGCCATTGCCTGGGCCGCACTGGACAAGAGAATGCCCCGGCGCTACCTCATCAATGTGCTGGTGCATCAGAAAACCAATGAAGTACCGGTGGTGGTGGAAGATAATCCCACCTATCACAATCTGTTCGGCTATGTGGAAAACGTGACCTACAAGGGCACGGTCTTTACCGACTTCTCTCTGATTCGGGCCGGAAGCCTGCACAGGGCCAACGGTGGCTATCTGCTGATGGACGCCATCAAGGTGCTGGAGCAGCCGTTCGTATGGGATGGTCTGAAGCGCGCATTGCGATCAAAATCGATCCAGATCAACTCCCTGGAGCGGGAGCTGACCCTCTCCGGCACCATTTCCATCGAGCCGGAGGCGGTTCCCCTGAACGTCAAGATTGTGTTGTTCGGCGATCGGGAAACCTGGATGCTGCTGCAGGAATACGATTCCGAGTTTGCCGAGCTGTTCCGGGTAACGGCGGATTTCGAAAACGAGATGTACCGCACCGAAGAGAGCCAGTTGCTGTACGCCAAGTTCATCTCCAGCCTTGTGGTCGAGAAGAAGCTGTTGCATTGCACCAACAAGGCGGTGGCTCGCATTATCGAGCATAGTGCCCGCATGGCCGACCATCAGGACAGGCTGTCGTTGCATGCCGCCGACATTGCCAACCTGTTGCGAGAGTCGGATTTCTGGGCCCGCCAGGCTGGTGCCAAGCTGATTTCTGAGGTACATGTGGAACGTGCGCTGGAGAGCGCCCGTTACCGCAGCAGTCGCATCCGTGATCAGTTCTATGATTCCATCCGGGACGGTTCCACTCTGGTGACCACCACGGGCACCTGCGTAGGTCAGGTAAACGCGCTTTCGGTATTGTCCACCGGTGGCTTCGAGTTTGGTTTGTCCAATCGTGTGACCGCAAGCTGCTACTATGGAGATGGCGGAGTTATGGACATTGAGCGCGATGTGAAGCTGGGCGGCAATATCCACTCCAAGGGCGTGATGATTCTGAGTTCCTGGCTGGCCTCTCATTTTGCCGTGAACGATCCCATGCACCTGTCTGCCAGCCTGACCTTTGAGCAAAACTATGGCGAGGTGGATGGCGACAGTGCCTCATTGGCGGAACTCTGTGCGCTGATTTCGGCCTTGTCCGGCATTCCGGTGCGGCAGGATCTGGCCATTACCGGCTCTGTTAATCAGTTTGGCGAGGTTCAGCCGATTGGTGGTGTGAACGAAAAGGTGGAAGGCTTCTATGCCACCTGTGAGCTTAAAGGTGGTCTGACCGGCAGCCAGGGTGTCATCATTCCAACCACCAATGTCCAGAACCTGATGTTGGACAGCGAAGTGGTGCAGGCGGCCCGGGCAGGGCGGTTTGCCGTGTACCCGGTTGCCCGGGTGGAAGAGGCGATTACACTGTTGCTGGGCAAGCCGGCGGGCAAAGCCGATGAGAAAGGCAGGTACCCCAAGCAGAGTGTTTTTGGCATTATTCAGCAACGGCTCGAAAAAATGCGCGAGCATGAGCGTCAGGAGCACGCCCGGGACGATCATAAAGATCCGTCCATTCACTGACCGGCACCATAATAAAACGGACAGGAGAGTACAGATCCATGACTGAGATCCAGCAAACTGTGTACGTGGTAGAGGACGATGAAGCCGTTCGTGATTCACTGGAGTTGTTGCTGAAATCCGATAGCAAGCCGGTGAAAACCTACGAAAGCGCCAATGCCTTTCTGAAGGACTATTCCGACAAGATGGCCGGCTGCATCGTGCTGGATATCCGTATGCCCGGGATGGATGGCATGGAGCTTCAGAAGAAGCTTAACGACAAGCATTCGATCCTGCCCATCATCTTTGTGACCGGCCATGGCGATGTGCCGATGGCGGTGGACGCCATGAAAGAGGGCGCCGTGGATTTCATCCAGAAGCCCTACCGTGAAGAGGCCCTGCTGGAGAAGATCGAGGCGGCCCTGGAGCAGGATCAGGAACAGCGTAAATCCCTGGACGAAAAACAGGAAATCATCCGCCGGGTGAAGAGCCTGACGCCCCGCGAGCGGGAAATCATGGACCGCATGATTGCCGGCCAGGCCAACAAGGTCATTGCCATTGAGCTGGAAATCAGCCAGCGTACCGTGGAGATTCACCGTTCCCGCGTAATGCACAAAATGGGCACTCATTCCCTGGCCCATCTGGTACGTATGGTCCTGTCCGTAAAGGACCTTATCGACTAGGACGGCCGGCACCGTCATCATGTCCGAACGTTTTTAACCGGCCGTATTTCTATGACTGAAACTGTCAGTGAGAACTCCGAGGTGACGGTTCTGTTGGTGGACGACAACCCGCAGAACCTGAAGGTCCTCTACGAGACCCTGAAAGACAAAGGCTACCGTTTGCTGATCGCCAACGAAGGCGAGAAAGCACTGGACCTTGCCCACCGGCACCACCCTGAAGTCATCCTTCTGGATATCATGATGCCGGAAATGGATGGCTATGAGGTTTGCGAGCGCCTGAAAGCCGACCCGCAAACGGCCGACTGTGCGGTGGTGTTTCTGTCGGCACTGGATGATCTGCAGGCCAAGGTAAAAGGTTTTTCTCTTGGCGGCGCGGATTACATTTCCAAGCCGTTTCAGTCCCAGGAAGTGATTGCGCGGGTGAAAACCCATGCCCAGGTGATTCGCCTTGAGCGTGAATTGCAGGCCCGGAACCGCGAACTCCAGGGTGATCAGGCCCGGATTCTCAATTCCATCAGCGAGGGCATCTACGGCCTCGACGAGAATGGCATCATTGAATTCGCCAATCCCGCTGCGGGCATGATCATGGGCTGCCCGGTTGAAGACCTGATCGGCAAGAGCTTTTTTGATCTGCATTTTTCCACCGCGTCAGATTCGGAAGACAACCTGCCGGTAATGGCTACCTGCCGGCAAGGCGTGGCCGAGAACCAGCGCGATATCCGTATGCTACGGGCCGACGGTTCCGGTTTCCCCGCGGAGTATCGCTCAACGCCAAAGCTGGATGACGAAGAACTCCACGGCGCGGTGGTGGTGTTCCGGGATATCACCACCGAGCTGGAAAACGAGCAGGCACTGGAGGATGCCCGGGCCATGGTTCAGGAGCAGCGGGATCAGCTGGCCCACACCTCCCGTTTGAGCACCATGGGCGAGATGGCGGCGGGATTTGCCCATGAAGTCAATCAGCCACTGACGGCAATCACCAATTACGCCCGAGTGGCCAAGCGTATGATGGGCAAGGAGCAACCCGACCTGGGTTTGCTGCAGGAAACCCTGGACAAGGTCGAGGCTCAGTCCCATCGCGCCAGCGAAATCATCCGCCGGATCCGGCGATTCATGAAAAAACCCGCCACCGGTAAGGAAATACTCTCGGTTCCCGGTTTGCTGGAGGATACCCGCCAGTTTGCCGAAGTCGACATGCGCAACAACGAAGGTGGCATCGAGGTACAGGTAGAGGATTCGCTGCCGGATGTGCTGGCCGACCCCATACAGGTGCAGCAGGTCGCCCTGAACCTGATACGCAATGCCCTGGAAGCCACCCGCAGTGCCGGCGCGGCAACGCCGGTTGAAGTGAGTGCCCGCCGTTGTGGCGACCACTGTGTCCGGGTTCAGGTGCGGGACCATGGCATCGGAGTCGCCGAAGAGGCCGAAGAGAAACTGTTTCATCCGTTTCATACCACCAAGGACGAGGGTATGGGTATCGGATTGGCCACCTGCCGCTCCCTGATTCAGGCCCAGGGCGGCGAAATCGGATACGAACGACCGGACGACGGCGGCGCTTGTTTCTGGTTCACCCTGCCTGTTTCCGGAGCCGAAGGAGGGCTCTGCGCTCCGGAGGAATAAGCGCTACAGCCAGTCGATGCGCCCGGTCAGATGCGGGGCATCGCCTTTCGCATTCAGTAACTGGAAATCCCAGCCATCCTCTCCTGTCTGCCAGTTCAGCATCGCGTTTCCCGGCAGCAGCAGGGGTTTCTTGAACTGGCAACTGGCCCGCACAGGGCCATCCTTCCAGCCCTTCTGATTCTCCAGCAGCGCCAATGCCCGTGCTTTGCTCCACATGCCATGGGCAATGGCCCGTGGAAAGCCGAAGGCTCTGGCGCTCAGGGCGTGCATGTGGATCGGGTTTCGATCCCCCGAGACTTTGGCGTATTGCCGGCCCAGGTTTTCCGGGGCCTTGATCGCTTCGGAGAATGGGTAGGTTTCCAGCTCCGGTTTCGGTTTGGTGCTGGTTTTACCAGGGCCGTTGGTTATCCGGAACAGGTTGGTACTGACTTCCTCCCAGATCAGGCGTCCTGAGGCTCTCGCTTCCGTAACCAGGTCAAATTCCAGGCCCCGGTCGGTGCGTTTCTGGTTGTCGAGGATAACCTTGAGATCCAGATTTTCGCCTGAGGCCAGAGGGCGATGCTGGGTGATGCTGTTTCGCAGATGGACCAACCCCAGCAACGGCAGCGGGAATGCGGGTTCGGTGAGCAGTTTAAGCTGCAGGGGGAACGCCAGGATATGTGGCCAGGTCACTGGCAGGCGGGTTCCCGGCTGAAAACTGCAGACTTTCATATAATCGCGGAGTGCGGGAATGTCCGTTGTAACGCCCAGAAGACTGGCCTCCAGCCTCGGAATCTGCACCGCTTCCGGGTCGTTCTTTCCGGATTTCGGCAGCAGTGCCTTACCGTACAGAGGCAAGAGGGCAGGGGGCGTGTGGTGATAAACCAGTGGCGCGGACATCGTAGCGTTCTCCTTGGTCGGCCCCGGGGCCGGCATCCATGTGCATGTCTTGATGGCAATGTGATTTTATATTGGGCGTTGCCAATTTCTGGTACAACTGTGCGTATGTGGCCTGATATGCTCTAATGTACGACGAAAGTCTGGCAAACCCGGCCAGATCTGGCATTGACCTGGCGTGCTCCGGGCCCTGTCCGGCGGGTCAAAGTAGTAACCAATAAATAAAAAAGCGGGATACTATGCAGGAACTACGTGATGCAGGCGTGATGCTGCGCCTGATATACGAGGCGATGAAGCGAAGAGGTATTGATACCGACGCCATCTTCAGCCGCCTTGGCGTTAACGAGCAGTACGTATACACGGATCAGCTAAGGACTCCCCACAGCGCCCAGCTCTATTTCTGGCAGGCGGTGGAGGATGTATCCGGTGACCCCGATGTTGGTTTGCACCTTGGGCCATTGCTCCCCGCCTACAAGGGGCAGGTACTGGAATACCTGTTCCTGAGCAGTCCGACGTTCGGCGAGGGCTTGCGCCGCGCCCAGAATTATCAGCGCTTGCTCAGCGATGCCGCCAACACGGATTTTTTCGTGGCTGGCGATGAAGCCTGTATGGTTCTGGACACCGCCTCAGACGATGTTCGCCGTCTCAAGCACTTCAATGAGTGTTTTGTTCAAGGCCTGATAACCTTTTTCAAATCCATTACCGACGGCAATTTCTACCCATCCCGGATTGAGTTCGAGCATGATCGGGAGCAGGGTCAGGACCATGTTCGTGAGGTGTTGGGGTGTGAGGTGGTGTTCGGTGCTGAGGAGAACCGGCTTTATTTCCCCGCCGAATTGCTGTCCCATGCATCGCCTCATGCGGAACCCGAACTGTTGGCCCTGCATGAACGATTCGCCAGTGAGCAGGTGGCCCGGCTCGAGAAGAAGGATATTGTTGGCCAGGTGGAGCGCATCATCGCGGAATTGCTCGATAGCGGCGAAGTCACGCTTGATGCCGTGGCTGAGCGTTTGGGGATCAAGCCCCGGACCCTGCGAACCCGGCTGACCGAAGCCGAAACCAGTTTTAATCAGGTATTGGCGGATTTCCGCTACCGTCTTGCACGGCAGCTACTGGCCACCACCGATGAATCCATTGATGAAATTGTCTACCTGACCGGCTTTTCAGAACCCAGTACGTTTTATCGGGCGTTCAAGCGCTGGTCTGGCATGACACCGATTGAATACCGCAAGACCGCCCAGGGCAAGGATGCAATGGTTGATGCCATGTAAGTGGCGATTCAGGCAAATCTGAAAAAAGTTTGGGAAAATCGTTGACATAAACGAGGGCCTCTTTATAATGCGCCCTCGTTGTCACAGAGCAGTCGCAAGACAGCTCAGGCAGCTACGCGGAGCGGTAGTTCAGTTGGTTAGAATACCGGCCTGTCACGCCGGGGGTCGCGG
>NZ_LLYU01000014.1:0-91625 GCF_002049515.1 Marinobacter sp. tcs-11
GCGCATTGCTGGGGCCGATACACTGGAGAAGCTTGAAGCCTTGCTGCCCTGGAATGCCGAGTTGCCGGCTTTGAAAAAAGTGGCTCAATACGATTAGGGCAAGTGGGTCGATTTAACGGCGCTTACAAAGCAACAGAGGGCTCATCCTGAGCAGTACACGCGGATTGCGTTCCGCCTCATCTAGGCGATGACAGAATTAAAGCAAGGTGATGTTGCGGTGGCGTGACGGGGATAAAAAAACCGAGCCCCGGGACAGGGACTCGGCAAACAATCATGATCCTAATCCTGATTGGCCGACAATCGTAACCTTCAGCTGTTTCAATTTCATTTCAGGAGAACAGGGTTCATTCACCAATCCTGTTTCTGCTTGAGAAGCTCATTGTTGTAGGGACCAATGGTTTCAAGCAAAACGGATGATCTTGAGAACTGGCCTCGACCCCAGGCAATGTCATTTTGCCATTCGTCCTTCAACGCCGATTCAATGGTCCACTGCTTCAGGGATGAATAAACAAGCCGCGCCTGAGCCGTAACACGGCTTTCTGTCAGGTTCTGGAATGGGAAGAATTCAAACTTGTCGCACTGAACCAGAAGGGTCGTCTCAAGAGTACCCGCTGCCAAAAACGACGCATCATAGAGTAGCTGGAAAATGATGGACTCTTTCACTGTGCCCAATGGAGAGCAGGAAAAGGCGTTGAGACGGACGGACAGGGAACACTGGCTATCTTCCAGTTCAATGTGCGGCCTAATCCATGGGCCTACGAACGTAGATCTGTGAAACGCCAATAGGGCTCGGTAGTGGTCCTCTCTGGGGTTCATTTCATTAACCTCAGATCGGGACTGTCAACGTCCTTTTGAACAGACCTTGGGGGAGAAAAAACGCCGGGGTTGAACCCCCGGCAATGCGAGAGCACCTGGTACTTATCGTACTTCAGGAACCCTCACTATAGGGTTCTAACGTTACAAACGAATTTCAGGCTACGTTCCCTAAGAGACCTTGCGCCTTTCCCTCATGACCTTCCAGTCAATGACGTTCCCCGCAGAGTCGAAATGGACATAGCCAGCATAACCATCCGATTCTTCCCAGGTTTTGATAAAGCCAACAACCTCGCCGTTCTCTGTGCACATTTCGTAGGACGTTTTACTAGGGTCTATCTGGCGCGATTCATCGACTTCAGGCTCGACCTCCCAGAGTGTCTGGTCTTTTTTGAGAGACAAGGGTAAGCGTTCATTCCACGACGTTCTGCCACCCCGGTGAATTTGTCCCTACAGTAACCTCACATTTTCCAACAAGAGGTTACTCCCATGAGAAAGCACCGCACCCCGGAACAGTGGCAAGCCCTGGTTGACCAGCAGCATGACAGTGGCCTGTCCGCTCCGCAGTTTTGTAAGCAGGAGAATATCGGCTACGCCAGTTTCTGCAACTGGCGCAAGCGCCTGTTGAATCAGCCAGCCAGTGCGGCTTCGGATTCCGGCGAAGCCGGTTTCCTGGACCTGTCCTCACTGATGGGCGCGTCGCCATCCTCCGGCCCTGGCTGGAACATTGTGCTCAGCCTGGGCAACGGCGTCGAACTGCGGCTGAGCCAGAACGGATGATCGGGCTCGATAGCCAGGCCAGGATCTGGTTGTGCACCGAGCCTACCGACATGCGCAAATCGTTCCGGGGCCTGAGTGCCCTGGTCCGGAATCAGTTGAAGCACGATCCGCTCAGCGGCCAGTATTTTGTCTTCGTCAATCGCCGCAAGACCCAGATGAAGATGTTGTACTTTACCGCCACCGGGTATTGCCTGTGGGCCAAGCGCCTGGAGCAGGGACAGTTCCGGGTGCCGTTATCCGCCTCCGGTCAGAGGGCTCTGACCCTGACAGACCTGCAACTGCTGATCGATGGCATCGAAGTGCAGAAATACCGCCAGTTCAAGCGTTTTCGAGGGGTATAGAGGGCGGACTTTCGGTATAATATCGGCCATGAATTCAATGGCTTCCACATCCCAGTCCAACGCACCTTCCTACTCGGCCCTGGCCGAGGAGAATGCGTTGCAGCGCGAGCAGTTGGATGCTCAGGCGGAAGCCATTCGGCAGTTGAAACTCCAGTTGGACTGGTTCAAGAAGCAGCTGTTCGGCCCTAAATCCGAGAAGCAGGTTTATGATATCCCAGAACAGGATAGCCTGTTCACCTCCGGTGAAGCACCGCTGCCGGAGAAGCCTGCCGAGGAAGAGAAGCGCACCATTAAGGCCTATCAGCGCGGCACCGGCAAGAAGCAGCGGGACGACGATTGTCTGAACGACACCGGCCTGCGCTTTACGGCGGATGTGCCGGTGGAAGTCATTGAGCAATTGCCCCCGGAACTGACCGGGCCGGACGCCGACCAGTACGACATCATTGGTACTAAAACGACTTATCGCCTGGCCCAGCGCGCCTCCAGCTATGTGGTGCTCAAGTGTGAGCGCCCTGTGTTCCGGCGTAAAGGCAGTGATAAGCCCATCACCACACCGGCCCCGTTCAACGTGCTGGACAACAGCCTGGCCGATGTCAGCCTGCTGGCCGGGTTGCTGGTGGACAAATTCCAGTTCCACCTGCCGCTGTATCGCCAGCACCAGCGCATTCAACAAGCAGGTATTACCCTCAGCCGCAGCACCCTGACCAACCTGGTGAAGCGTGCCATCGACCTGCTTCGGCCCATTGTGGACGCCCAGACCGACAACGTGCTGCGCAGCCGGGTGCTGGCCATGGATGAAACGCCCATCAAGGCGGGCCACCAGGGCCGGGCGGGCCCGCAGAAAGGCAAGATGAAAACAGGCTGGTTCTGGCCCCTATACGGTGATGACGACGAAGTGGTGTTTACCTACTCGAACAGTCGGGGCCGACTGCACATCGAGCAGGTTCTGAACGACCAATTCAGTGGCACTCTGATCAGCGATGGTTATGCCGCATATGCCCGCTATGCCGCGGCCCAGAAAGGCATTACTCATGCTCAATGCTGGGTGCATAGTCGCCGTTGCTTCGTTGAGGCCCAAAAGGATCATCCTGAGAAGGCCACCGAAGCCCTGCAACAGATCGCGAAGCTGTACCAGATTGAAGATACCATTAAGGAAAAGGAGCTCACCGGCGAGAAGAAGCGTCAATACCGGCTGGACCATGCGAAGCCGGTCGTCAGCGGCTTCTTCCAATGGTGCCGGGATCAGTTGGGGCAAGGCGGCCTGTTACCCAGTGAACCGTTAACCAAAGACCTGAATTACGTGCTCGGCCGGGAAACGAGCCTGACGGTGTTCCTGGAAGATCCGGACGTACAACCCGATACCAACCACCTGGAACGGGCCCTGCGGCCCATTCCAATGGGCAAGAAAAACTGGATGTTTTGCTGGACCGAACTGGGTGCTGAACACCTGGGTATCATCCAGAGCCTGATCAGCACCTGCAAGCTACACGATATTACCCCGTACATGTATCTGGTGGACGTATTGCAACGCATCAGCCAGCACCCGGCCCGTGAAGTCAGCGACCTGACGCCCCGACTCTGGAAAACCCGGTTCGCCGACAACCCGTTACGTGCGCTGATCAACCCACGCCACCCTGACCGCCAGAGCAAACAGCCGGAGGCCACCGTTCATGCGCATTGATGACATGAGCATCGACCAGTTGCTGGAGCTGAACCAGTATATCTGCCAGCGCATTGATGAACTGCAAGAGAAGGAAACCCTGCAAGCCCTCAGTCAACTGCGAGTGGGAATGAAAGTGACCTTCGAGGGCCGGGAAGGACCGGTGTTGGGGATCGTCACCAAAATCAACCGCAAGAGTGTGATCGTGCTGGGTGAGGATGGCGGGAAGCAGTACAAGGTCTCGCCAGAGTTGTTGCGCCCGCTTCGTGACGTGAAGTAGGTCAACTACGTCTTGGAATGAACGCTTACAGACAAGGTGGTTTCAATCCAATCGGAACTCATGGGGCACCTCTTTACTGGGTAAGGGACAGCACTTATCTGGCTGTTTATTCTATGCTCAATTTAGTCGGCTATTTTGATGTGTCTCAAGTTGATTTTGGTCTTAAAAATTGATCTGAAATAGCCTGCATTCGGTTGCCTAGTAGCCCAGATAACCGTAGCCGACCGTATCCCGATATTTTTCAATGTGTCGTACGTTGATTGCTCGGACAACGCCTTCTGCTTCAAGCTCACTGAAGCACGCATTGAATGCATCACGGTGTTCTTTTTTACGAAACGAGGCTCTATAGGGCGTCGGGGCAAAAATCGGAATGAACATCACTTTCTGGTGCAAATCAGCCTTATCCGCATAGGTTCGGTCCGCGCGCAAACGGTGGTTAATCTCCGCAAAGATAAGACCATCCGCAAGCACCACATCCACGCGATTCAGAAAGAGCATTCGCGAGTGGATGCGCTGGTCTGCAAACTCGGAATATGAGGCAAAAGACTCAATGTGAGATTCAATACCCAGCAATTGGGACGCACCGGCAAAGGAAACAACACGCAGCCCTTTTAAATAGCGAAGATGGTAAGGCTTGATGTTCGTGGACTCCAAAACGGCGGCGCCATTCTGATAATACACGTAGGGAGTGCTTTCAAAACCTGGCGTGTCCATATCGGGAGGCACGGTCATTACCGCATCGCCCAGCCCCTCATGAGTGAAATTCCGGAGGTGCCGTTTGAAGGGGTAGAAATGAAAGTGAACATCTATGTCACATCGATCCATGACTGCAGCGAATATCTCGATATCGCGCCCAGCCGGCCCCTGTTCTGATGTTGCCGGGAGGTAGGGAGCTAGTACGAGAAGTGGCTCTGGCTCTGATGCTGCATTGGCCTGAGTGGCCAAAGTG
This sequence comes from Marinobacter sp. tcs-11, assembly GCF_002049515.1. Classification (NCBI taxonomy): domain Bacteria; kingdom Pseudomonadati; phylum Pseudomonadota; class Gammaproteobacteria; order Pseudomonadales; family Marinobacteraceae; genus Marinobacter; species Marinobacter sp. tcs-11. Next base: position 4,824 of record NZ_LLYU01000014.1, read on the forward strand.
CCAATAGCGAACGCCAGAAGTAACCATTTCATTTAGATGCCACGTGATTATCGAGAAACTACAACTACTTCCCTGCACCTAAACTCAAGGTTACCGCTAATTCCATTTTCAGAATCACGATATTACTACATTAGTGTTTCAGCTCTGTGACAGTGACGCGCTCGCCTTGTTTACCACACTGATGAATACCTGGCTGGTCACGGTTCTTATCGATTCGTTCCGCAAATCGCCGGCCCCAACGTGTCCACAAAGTGTCAGCCGTGTTTAGCGTAGAGACTCTGGAAGAAAGCCCTGTTTCGAATGTTCGCTTTTGTTTAGGTTCGGACAATTTATGATTGCACTACGCAAAAAGACGATGAAATAGACGGTTCAACGGTTGTTAGACAAAGGTGGGTAACTTCACTCCGAGAGGGTTGCATTCCGCGAGGTCCGGGTTCGCTTTAATGCGGGTCCCCATGATGTAGTCGAACCAGGGACGGGTGACGCACCAGTTGGCGTCCCAATTGGTGTTCATATGGTGATTGTAATGCCAGGGAATGGCCTTCTTTCCCACTCGGGTTCCTCATAGACTTCGTCGCGGTAATCCTTGGTGCGCAAGATCTTGTGATGCTGCCAGTGGCTTTTCTTGGACTTTGCCTGCCATTCTCGGGGCATTGTTGGCTTTGATTGCAAACTATGTGCTGTTTCGGTCTGCGGGACGGTGATCCAGCTTATTGGTTCAATGGTCAATGTCCTACAAGGAAGCAGGACAATATTGGGCATTGCTAAACGGCAGGTTTTGTTAACGTCCGCCCCCTTGGACGGGCCATCTACATGGTCGACATTCCTGGAAAACACATTAAGGACTTCCTGCTGTGAGCACCCCAACCGATACTTCTTACGACACCCCTGTTATCCCGAGAAAAGTTCCGGCCGGCCCACCACTGAACTGGATTTCGGCGGCGGTGCGACTGCTGCGCAGTAACTGGGGCGTGATTCTGCCTGCCTATCTGCTGGTGTTTCTTGTTCCGGCGCTGATTCAATATGGTGCGATGGAGATGATTTCCGGTGGCAGTGTCTTTGGCACCGTGGTGCTGGTGATTGTCAGCATTTTCGTAACGCTGCTACTCAACGCCGGTATGGTGGCTCTGTTCCACAGCGCAGCCGAGGGGACTCCCCGGTTTACCCAGGTGTTTTCCGGCTTCAGCGGGCACACGATACTTCATACTTTCCTGATGGTAGTGATGATGATTGTCGTCGGCATTGTACTGTCCGTTATTGGCTACGTGATCGCAAGTATTGCCGATTTTTCGTTTTCATCTGTTAGCCGCTATGGCATGGGTGGTTTCATGGATGATGGCTTCGGGCCCTCAGCAGGTATTGCTGCGATTCTGCTCATGTTCATTGCAGTGCTTGGCGCGCTGGTTCTGTTCGGTGCGTTGTTCTTCTATGCAATCCCGTTGATTGTGGTTGCCAGACAGGGGGCTTTAGAGGCTGTTCGTAACAGCCTGCGCGCGTGCTTCAAGAACTTGTTTGTACTGCTTTTCTTTGCTGTAAACGCGATGGTTGTTACTCAACTGGTACTGTTCCCCACGTTCGCAATTGGTGCTTCAACCGCATCGGTTATTGGCATGACGGTGATTACAATTGTCGTGTCATTTGTCTGGGGGGCGGTTCTCGCGGGCGCGTATTATCTTTCGTTCCGGGATATTCTTTTGGGCAAAGGTGATACCGAAGCAGGCAACGCTATCGAAGCCACTGTTCCCGCCTGAAGCGACCCAAAAACAAGCTATTGGTGGGTGTGCCAACACCCACCCAACCTGGCGAAGCGCGCATCTGTTCAGATTGATCATTTTACCTGCGCTTTCCGCCAGGGCCTGCCACTGCACGCTTTGCACTGCCTATCCTGTCGTTGCCAACAACGTTATCCACAGATTCTGTGGGCAAAACCAATCAGCCCTGTTGGTTCATCCCTAGCTGTGGAAAACACTTGTTCAAAAACCGGTTCATGGGGTTCTCGATGATCGAGGGCAGGTTGATACCCAAAGGGTTGGACTCGGCAAGCTCCGGATTTGCTTTGATACGGGTCCCCATGATGTAGTCGAACCAGGGACGGGTGACGCACCAGTTGGCGTCCTGATTGGTGTTCATATGGTGATCGTAATGCCAGGGAATGGCCTTCTTTCCCCACTCGGGTTCCAGGTGAGAGCGCCGGTGCACATAGAAGTACCGGCCAGCCGCGTAGTAGGTGCCCAGTGTAAAAAACGGGGCTACCGGTAGCGCCAGAGAGGTAACCGCAGTGAGCGCAAGCAGGGAGGTGACTTCGTTCCGGGTGCGCCAGTTGGAAAACCCTTCTTCATAGCCTTCGTCGCGGTAATCCGTGGTGCGCACGATCTTGTGATGCTGCCAGTGGCTTTTCATGGACTTCGGTACCGGGCTGTATCTGGGTTTTCCCGGCCGTGGGGTCCCGTGGAGGATGTATTTATGGGCATACCATTCAACGCCGTTGGCAAAAATCAGGGCGACCGGAAAGCCAATCATGAATCACCTCTTTCAGAGCGTGGCTGAGTTTTCATCGTGCCATAGCCGCCTTGAATTTCTGAGCTCATTTGCGTCAGCTTGTCAGGCCCCGTTGGCGGAATCGGACAACCTGATCAAATTGCCTCCAACATTGGGCGCCCCAGGGATGACGAGGGTCGGGCGAACCTGTCCTGAGACTTCGCACAGAGTTATCCACAGATTCTGTGGGCAAACCGCTGAGTGATCCGCAGCTGTGCAGGTTCGTAATTCCCCGTAGTTGGGTGCAATCGCTTAAGAGTTCCGGTAGTGTCGCGCCCTTTTTGCCCCAAGGACCCATTCCCAATGACCGCCGAGACTATCCCTAAACCCAAGGCAAGCGAGAGCGTCTGGAGCGACAGTGATCCCGTTGTGCTGGTTCTGACCATTGGCTTTATTCTGCTGTTTGTTGGTGCTTCTGTTGTCGATGCCGATTACGTGGCTGACCTGATTGGTCACGGTTTTTCGTGGACCGCAAAATATCTTGGTTCTTTTTTCCAGCTGTTCCTGCTGCTCACGTTTTTTGTGGCGGTTGCCACGGGCGTAAGCGGTGCCGGTCGGGCCAGGATTGGAGGGCTGGATGAGCCGGAGATTGGCCGGTTCCGCTGGCTATCGATGATCATGTGTACGTTGCTGGCCGGTGGCGGAGTCTTCTTCGCAGCAGGTGAGCCGGTCTATCATTTTGTGGTCACCCCGCCGGCGTTCGACACCGAGGCAGCGTCCCCTGCCGCCGTTGCACCTGCGCTTGCCCAGTCATTTATGCACTGGGGGTTTCTAGCCTGGGCTGTGCTTGGCTCACTAACGGCCATCGTGCTCTCGCGCGCGCACTACTCACAAGGGCAGCCACTGCAGCCACGGACGCTGCTTTATCCCGTGCTAGGCGAGCGTGTTGTCAGCGGGCGCCTGGGTGGAGTGGTGGATGCTGCCTGCGTGATCGCAGTGGTTGCCGGCACCGTGGGCCCGATCGGCTTTCTGGCGACACAAATGAGCTTTGGATTGCATGAGCTGTTCGGTGTCTCCGATGGCTACGGTACTCAGCTCATGGTTCTGGCTGTGCTGGCAGGGGTATACATGACATCCGCAATGACCGGGCTGCATCGGGGTATCCAGCTGCTCAGTCGTTTCAACGTCATCCTGGCGCTGGTTATTGCCGGCGTTATTTTTGTGTTTGGCCCCACGCTATTCCTTACGGATGTCTACCTGCAATCCATGGGCGAATATCTGGGCTCGTTTTTTTCCATGGCGACCATGACAGCACAGACGGCGCCCGATTGGTGGATGAAGTGGTGGACGGTGTTTTTCTTTGCCTGGTTTATTGGCTATACCCCCTTGATGGCAGTGTTTGTATCGAGAATCTCACGGGGTAGAACCATCCGTGAAACCATCATGGCAGTCGCCATACTGGCACCCATCGCCACGACCATCTGGTTCACGTTGCTGGGTGGCTCTGGCATATACCATCAGCTGTCCGGCACGTTTGATTTGACCGACGCTTTGAACAATTTCCGGTTTGACGTCGCCACATTGACGGTTGCGCAGGCACTGCCGGGAGGCACCTGGATGGCGGCCGCAATCCTGTTGCTGACCACCATCTTTGTGGCGACAACCGGAGATTCGATGAGCTACTCCATTGCGATGGTGGGGGCCGGCCATGACGAGCCGCAACCCTGGATTCGCGTTTTCTGGGGTGGCGCCATGGCACTGATGGCCGCGATTCTTCTCTATATGGGGGCCGGTCAGATTGGGGTGTTGCAACAGTTCATTGTGATCACAGCCATTCCGGTGTCGTTGATTATTCTCCCTTCTCTGTGGACCGGTCCCCGGGCCGCAGCAGCCCTGGCGAAAGAGCAGGGGCTGGCTTAGGTTTTTACTTTTCCCCTCAGGGATTTGATCTCTCCACGGCGGGTTTTGTTATCCACACGCCGCCGTTGGGAGGATTTCGTCGGCCGCGTTGGCCGGCGGGCTTTTTGCGGTTTTACTGCCTCCTGAATGAGAGTCTTGAGTCGGTTCAGCGCGTCCTCTTTGTTCTGCTCAAACGTGCGGAAAGACTGCCCTTTGATCACAATCACGCCGTCTTTACTGATGCGCTGGTCGGACAAAGCCATCAAACGTTCTTTGTAAAACGGCGGCAGGGTGGAATGCAGGACGTCGAACCGTAGGTGTACGGCAGAGGCAACCTTGTTCACATTCTGGCCGCCTGCCCCCTGGGATCGTATCTGCGTAATCTGGATTTCCCAGTCTGCCAGTTCGACGGCATTGGATAATTTCAGCATAGTGGCACGTGTTGAGAGCTCGGATTCGGGTGTTTACGAGTATCATCCTACGCAATCCGGCAACCAATCAGAAGCGATGAACACAGGGAGACACCGAATGAAGGTGATGGTTTTAGGCGCTACCGGCCTGACCGGAGGCATGGTGGTGGAGAAACTCCTCGAGCAGCCGGAGATATCGACTGTGATCGCTCCGGTTCGCCGGCCGATGGTCGTGGAAAATCCGAAACTGGAGCAGCGCTTCATGGATTTTGATGCGATGGAGGCTCAGCCTGACGCTTTCCAGGTGGATGTCCTGATCTGTTGCCTTGGAACAACCCTGAAAAAGGCAGGCTCCAGAGAAGCCTTTCGCAAGGTCGATCATGACTATGCATTGAAGGCAGCTCAGATGGCCCGTAACGCCGGTGCTCGAGCATTGATTCTGATGTCGGCCATCGGAGCATCGTCGCAATCCCCGGTTTTCTACAATCGAGTCAAAGGAGAGCTTGAGAACAATGTCCGGGCGCTGAAATTTCCTTATCTTGCGATCTACCACCCGAGCCTGTTGCTGGGGCAGCGCAAGGAGGCTCGAACGGCCGAGGCTCTTGGTGTGGCCGTCATGCCGGTTGCGAATCGGGCGTTGATCGGGCCACTGAGAAAATATCGGGCGATTGAAGCGGAAGCCGTAGCGTCGGCCATGGTCAACGAGCTCGAGACCATTAGCGGAATCACTTCGGGCGGTGCAGTGGTGAGAGTGTGGGAGTACGACGATATCTTAACGATGGGCAATCGTCGCTAATGCTGTCCTTCACCTGATGTAAAATCCGGGTCACTGTTCCCGGGCGATCGATGAGGTTGATTAATGAAATATGTACTTTTTCCTTTTCTGGTGTTTTCCGTACTCATGGCGACAGGTTGCAGTCGCCCGGAATCGCCCCAGGAAGTATCGGAAGCATTTTGGCAAGCTGTACTTGAAGAGGATGCTGAAGCGGCCGCAGATTATTCAACCCTGGTCGATGAAGCGGCATTCGATGGTTTTGAACAGCAATGGCAGAACGTGAGCATTGAGTGGGGGCGTGTGGTCATTGATGACAATCTGGCCCGGGTAACCACCACCCTGAGTGGTCTGGAGGGCCGGAACGAAGCCACGGAGTCCTTAACCTATCTGGTACGTAAAGGTGACGACTGGCTGGTGGATTATTATCGCACCGGCGATGCCCTGAAACAGGGCCCAGTTTGGGGAAGTCTTGTTGGGCAGCTGGAAAAACTGGGTGAAGATCTCAAGAGTCGCTGGGCAAATCAATCCGATGAGATGGCGGTAGAGCTTGAGAGGCTGGGGCGGGAGTTGCAGCAACAGGCCCAGAGTATGAATGAAGATATGTCGGCGTTGGCTGAAGAGTACGGTGACCAGCTGAGCCAGCATCTGGAAGCGCTGTCTGAATCCCTGCGGGAAGCGCTTAAATCTACCCCATCTGCAACGCCGCAGGACAGACGTACCTTGAACGAAACGGTAATCAGGCTTGAAGACCAGCGGGAGCAGTTGTCTGAAATCAACTTGAAGACGCTTGCGGAGAGCACCGCGACCGCCGCCGAAGCCCAGCTGCAATTGGGCGAATTGAGCGAAGAGTTTGCGGCCTACAAGGCGGAATGGCGGCAACGTGTTGTCGACATGCAAGCAGAAATGGCTGAGTTTCTGGAGAATCTGAAGACCCGCTGAGCCCAGAGGCGCCTCGCCCTTCTTTAGTGCATATTTTTGATGGCGCACCCCGATGGTGCGCCTCTCTCATCGTTTGAATCCGGCAGTTGCTACTTCCCTTCAGGTTTTGACCGGTCCGCCGGTTCAGGCCCGCTCTTTGCTTAGCTTCCTTCTGAAAGCAGGTATGTTTGCACCACCTCGTTGTAGTGCAGGCATGCAGTACCGATTGAGGAAGGCGCGCTATGACTTTACGCAGTGATTCCATGAACCTTTCATCCGATGAGCGGGGTTGGTTGCCCTGGTTTGGGGCCACAGGTAAGTTGCGGATGGGATGGTCCTGTTTTTTGAACCGCCAGCAATATGCAACGAATGAAGAGATATTCGAGAGCATCGCGAAAACCCGTCGCGAAGCGCTGATTAACTGGGCAAATGGCAAGTGGGCCTTCCTTGAGGGGCTTGCGGCACGACTTGAGGGTAGCGAACACGATAGCATTTCAGAGGTACTGGATTCGGCCGTTACGCGCCTCCGGGAAATTTCCGAGCTTTTCGTTGTGAAAGAAGATGGCTCTGTTGTCGCCTCGACGGTGACCGGCAGAAACGGAGCCGCAGGCCTCATGCCCGCGGCCGTGCAACGAGGGGTGAGAGAGCGGTTCCTCCACGGGCCCTACAGTGACCCGGTCACCTTGCAGCTTGGTGCCACAACTTCCAGATTTCATGACGATGTCACGCTGATGTTCTACCAGCCGGTCGCTCTTGCTGGCAATCAGGCAGCGGCAGTCTGTGCCCGGGTTCCGAACGATGTCATGAGTGACCTGATTCAGCGCGAGGCCGGGCACATTTTTGAAGAGTCTGGCGACAACTACATTTTCATGATCGACAGTCAGTTTGATCCATCGATCAGACCGGGAGTTGCCCTGTCGCGCTCGCGGTTTGAAGACGCTACCTTCAGTCACGGCGACAACCTCAAAGACGGAATCCGTACGGGCTTCGGTACAGTACGGATTCGGGAACACACCGAATTCGAAATACGTTTTACCGACCCGGCTACGGGGCAGTTGCACCCGGGGGTACGGGAAACCATGGCCCGTGGTGAAAACCTCTACGTTAAGTACCCCGGCTATTCCGACTATCGCCATATACCGGTGATTGGCAAGGGCGTGACCTTCCAGTTACCCGGGTCTCCTGATCGTTGGGGCATGATGTGTGAAGGCGACCTGGAGGAGGTGTATCGGAAACGTTCGGTCAGCTATCGACTGACGGCGCGGCTCGGGGTCCTTATGGCGCTTATCTGGGCAGCCAACGTAGCGGTTTCGGCAAGCGGTGCTCCTCTGTGGCTGGAAGCCTCCGTGAACGCGATGGTTGCGCTCCTGGGGCTTGTCATCTTCCGGGCAAGTTCCGCCAAGCCATTGGCAGATAGCCTGTCATCACTCGCGGATGTCATACGGAACATTGCCGAAGGAGGCGGGAATCTGCGCCAGCGTCTCGATGTCGGCAAGACCAAGCGGGATGAGAGCGGGGATCTCGCGCGCTGGATGAACAGCTTTCTGGATACCCTCGACGGCATGGTGGGGCAGGTCATCAGTCTTGCGGGTGAATCCCGCTCCGCCAGTGAACACCTTGTGGGTCAGAACCGCCAGGCGGATGAAAAGATTCAGCAGGTGGTACACGACATAGAGCAGATGCTGAAGGGCGCTGATCTGCAGCAGAACGAAATCGAAAATGCCTCGACCACAGCGCAGGAAATGCGAGTTAGCATGGAAGATGTGGTGGCTCGTGCCAAAGATCAGTTTGCCCGTGTCAGCCGTGAAACCGAGAGCATTCGCGACGTTATCGTGCGTTCGGCCGAGGGTATTCGCGCCGCGAGTGAACGCACGGACGAGATCGGCAAGGCGGCTGAAATGATTAACGACATTGCTGCCCAGACCAATCTTCTAGCGCTCAATGCAGCCATAGAAGCGGCTCGGGCTGGTGAGGCAGGGCGGGGATTTGCAGTCGTCGCCGATGAGGTCCGGCAACTGGCCAGTCGGACAGCCCAGGCCACGACGGAAATTGATGAGCGTCTGTATCGGGTGCGGGAAGAAACTCAGCGCGCCGTAACCACAATGGAAGAAGGCATGGCAGAGATGGAGGCCCGTCTGGCTCAGGCCCGGGCGGCGTCGGATGACAACGCAGAGCTGCATCACATGGTCGACAAGCTCTTCCGGGCGATCTCGGGCATCGCGGAAACCAACGCTGTTCAGAGTTCACAGACCAGTGGCGTTGCTGACAGCGTAAGCTTCATGACGACGGTGATCGCGGGTTTGACGGCGAGTTCGGAAATGACGCACGTTTCGGCAAACAAGCTGAAAAACCTCACCGGTCAGTTTCAGGTGAGCAATGCGTAAGCTGCTGGCCCCGCGTTAGCCTGAGAGCTGGCGGGGCCGGCAAAAGCCACTTGGCGATCAGAGCCCGTAAGAACGCGAAATGGTGTCTATCTCACCGCTTTCCTGCATGGCCTGGTAAGCTAAATTCAGGGCTTTGATCAAGTCGGGATCAGAGTCCTTGTTAATGGCCAGATACATCGGGGTTTCGCGGAAAACCAGAACTGCCTCAAGGCCGGTCACGTCGGAGGCATCGGCGGCCAGGTAGGGGCCAGCCAGGCCATCGGCCACCCATAGATCGATCTGATCCTGTTCCAGCCGCTTGGCATTCAGTCCATTGTTGGTGATGGCGGAAACGTCGAATCCTTTGTCTTCCAGGTATCCCGTCATCACATCGCCTTTGTAGCCACCAATACGGTAGTCACGGGCATCCTCAAGATTGTCCAGTTTGATGCTGGAGCCGGGCTTGGCAAACAGGGTCCACTTGATGCTGGAGAGTGGTCCCACCCATTCAAAGAAGGGCTCCCGTTCGTCTGTCTTGGATACGCAGTAGATACCGTGGTCTTCGTGCCGTTGGGCGCGGTTCATGCCATAGCTGAGGTCACGCAGTTTGATGCTGTAGTCGACCTTGGCATTCTCAAGAACAGCTTTGAGTACATCGGTGCAGAGGCCGGTGATTTCGGATTCTGAATGGGCAAAGGGCTGACCGCTGGTGGTCATGTTATAAGGAGGATATTGTTCGGTGTAAACGCGCAGTTGCTCGGAAGCGGTGGCACAGCCGGCCAGAACGAGCATGGCAGCAAGAAGTCCGAGTTTCCCTTTCATGAGGATGCTCCTTTTTCGGTTCAGAATTTGGGAGTTCACTATGGTATTCAACCGGTGTTCAATGAGGCAGCTCGGATTGTTCTTCTTTACAATGGCGCGCCACTCTGTTTTAAGGATTTGTAATGAAGATGCCCGTTGTCACAGTAACGCTGGTTTCTGCCGCATTGCTCTACGTATTGTGGGACCAGACCAGGGGAACCCCGGCTCCGGCCAGTGCAGAGCGTTTCAGTAACCTGGCGACCAGCCCTGCAAGCCGGGGGGAGGTACTTGATTTTGTGGTCAGCCGGGTTCCCGTTTTTTGCAGCGAGGCGACGGGACGGGATAGCGGGGAGACATTCAACGATTGTGTGCAGCGAGCAAACAGTCGATCCTCATCCTGCCGGCGAACGATGGTCGGCCAGTTTCCGGATAACGTGATGTCGGAAGCGGTATTCCGGGATCTGTCGATTACCATGATCAATTGCCTGGTGCCTCAATCCGGGGTGGTGCAACCCTGAAGTAACGACAAGACAAGGAAACGTCCATTGGAAGCATTACTCTTTCTCGTTATCGGAGCTGGCGTGCTGCTGGTGCCTGTGGGCTCACTTCTGGGCTTTCTGGCGTTCCGGCAAAGAGACCGTCACGCCTCCCGGGTCGAGGATCTGGCTCTGGAAGTCGCCGACCTCCGGGCAGAGGTTTCCAGGCTTCGCGATACCGGGGTTTCTCTGCCGGATCCGGTGACGCCGGCCACCCCGGATGTGCCGGCGGATGTCGGGTACGTGCGGGAGCCAGCAAGTTCGGTGGCAGAAACGACAGACGCAGAGACATCTCGGGAGCCGGTCGCGGAAGACACAGCAATTGCCGTTCCCGTGAATCGGTCGGATGCTCTGGTATCCCGTGGCGTGGCGGCATTCAAAGCCAACTGGATGGTCTGGATTGGCGCGCTGAGTGTCAGTCTTGCCGGGATCTTTATGGTGAGCCATTCGATTTCCGCCGGACTTATCGGACCAGTGCATCAGTTGCTGATGGCGTTGCTGACCGGGTTGGGGCTGCATGCAGGCGCGGAATATCTTCGTCGGCGTCACATGGGTTCGGATCAGGTCTTTGCAGCACTGACCGGCGGTGGCAGTGTCACACTCTATGCAGCCTTGTTGGCGGGCGTTCATCATTATGGATTGATCGGGCCCGTACCGGCGCTTTTCGCGCTGGCACTGGTTTCCGTCGCGACCATGTTTCTGGCGCTTGTGCATGGCCCATTACTGGCCATTATGGGGCTATCGGGTGCCTATCTGGTGCCGCTGCTGGTCGGGGGCGAAGGCGGAAGTGCCGTCTTTGTGCTGAGTTACAGCGTTGTGATCACCGTCAGCTCCCTGCTGTTGATGCAGTATGTCTACCGTCCCTGGCTTTGGTTTGGCACCCTGGCCGGCGCCGGACTCTGGTGGCTTCTGGTTGCCGTTAGTGGACGCCACGGCCTGGCGGTGTCCTGTTATCTTCCCGTGCTTTTCCTGTTGTTTTCGGTCTTGCCCGGAGATGGCCTGCTTCCCCTGCAGCGTCGAAGAGACGCCTTGCTGGCAACACTGTTGGCCTGGGGAGCGTCTATTGCCTGGCAATCGACGGATGATCCCGCTTTTCTGGCGTGGCTATGGATGCTACCGGTCGCCGTATTGTTGCCCCAAAGCCGACAGCGACTGTGGTTTTTGCCCTGGGCCGCGGTGTTGGCCACGTTTGCCGGCTGGCTTGTCTATTCTGCCGATCTGAGTCAGGACGTTCTGTTCAGGCCGTTGGGACAGAGTTTCCAGCAGCCCTTCATCACCTATCTGATTCTTGCCTCTGTGCTGGTGGTATTGAGCGTCCTCTGGCAGTGGCGGACGCAGCTGGAGCTGAGGCGGTGGGCGTCGCTGGCGATGCTGGCGCCCGTTATCTGGCTGTTACTGGGGTGGTTGCTTGTTCAGGGCGGGCAGGCTGCAGGCAACTGGGCGTTGGTCGCGCTCCTGGCGGCGGCGGTCTATGGTGTCGTTGCCTGGCGCTTGGAGCACTCGCAAGGTTATCGCGTTGGCCTGGTCTGGGCGATACTGGCTGCCCACGCGTGCTATTCCATGGCGGTTGCCATGTGGTTGCAGGAAGCGTCAATGACATTGGCGCTGGCCACTCAGTTCGTCAGCCTGGTCTGGCTTGGACGCCGATACCAGGCGCCCGAGCTGTTCCTGATTCTCAAGGTTTTACTGGCCATTGTGGTGGCGAGACTGACCTTCAATCCATGGTTGCAGAGCTACGATGCGGGTGGGCATTGGTCCCTTTGGACCTACGGAGGGGCCACGCTGTTTGCTGGCGCTGCTACCTGGCTGGCCAGAAAGGAGGCCATTCGGCCCTGGCTGGAAGCTGTCACCTTGCATCTGCTGGTTCTGTTCCTGGGCGTGGAGCTTCGTTACTGGCTATACAATGGTGATATTTTTGCGCGGCAATATGGCGTCACCGAGGCGTCAATCAATACCGTGCTCTGGGGCGCTTTGAGCATCGTCTACGTTTTCCGGTCCAGGGTCGCGGGAACGCTGGGGTGGCTTTACCGGTTGCTGGCGAGGGCACTGACGGTGATCGCTGTTCTGAGTTATCTCGTTGTTGCCGTGGTGCACAACCCCTGGTGGACCGACGGCACTATTGGCAGTACTCCGGTATTCAATCTGCTGTTGCTGGCGTATGGCGCGCCGGTCCTTCTGGCTCTGGCCAGCGCTCGATACTCCGATCTTGTGCCCGTTCGCTGGTCTCTTTGTACGGCTGCAGTGGCTTTCGGGGTGTTCACTTTGCTCGAAATCCGGCATCTGTGGCAGGGCAGTGCGATGACTCTGTCCAGTGGAATGGGGGAGGGCGAGCTCTATACCTACTCGGTGATTGGTATGCTCTACTCGATTGCCGCGATCCTTTGGTCCACACGTAACCAGAGCGAACTGCTGCACAAGGCAGGAATGATTCTGCTTGGTCTGGTCATCGGCAAGATCTTTCTGGTGGATATGGCCGGGCTGCAGGGACTGTGGCGGGTTGCTGCCTTTATGGGGCTGGGGCTGGCGCTGCTTGGCCTGGCGTGGATGTACCGGCGAACCTCTGGCTCCGGGAAGGCGTCAGAATCCTGAGACCGTTGATCGGGATTTTGGCGTTGCCCATGACCGGTGTTCGCTATACAGTTAACAAACACTCACTTAATTCTGGCAGTAGATGAGGAAATCCAGGTGACAGAACTCGTAACTTACGAACTGAACGACGGCATTGCCACCATTACCGTGAACAATGGCAAGGCTAATGCTCTGAGCCATGAGGTATTTGACGCGCTGAATGCCGCGCTGGACCAGGCAGAGCAGGATAAGGCCATTGTCATTCTCACGGGCCAGCCGGGGATGTTTTCCGGCGGCTATGATCTCAAGGAAATGCAGAAAGGCCCGAAAGAGGCCATGGCGCTGGTTAAGGTGGGCTCTACGTTTACCCGTCGTCTGGCTGCATTCCCGCTGCCGGTTATTGCCGCCTGCAGTGGCCACGCCATCGCCAAGGGCGCGTTCGTTCTGCTTTCAGTGGATTATCGAATCGGGGTAGAGGGTGGCTTCAAGCTGGGCCTGAATGAAGTGGCCATTGGTATGACCATGCACCATGCGGGCATTGAGATTGCGCGCCATCGTATGCCGGCCCCTTACTTCTACCGCTCGGTGGTAAACGCTGAGATCTTTAACCCGGAAACGGCTATTGCGGCCGGCTTCCTGGATGAAATTGTGGCGCCGGAACAGTTGGCGGAGCGCGCCACAGCGGTGGCAACGCAAATGAAGCAACTGAACATGCGCGCCCACAAGCAAACCAAGCTCAAAACCAAGGCCGCTTATCTGGAGAAGCTGGACTGGTGCATTGAGCAGGATGCAGCCCACTTCGACGTACTGGGCTGATCCCTGCCGGGGCCACCTGTCTGGTGGCTCCTGTCGCTTCAGTTGGTTTCCCGGTAGTTCACCAGATCGTAGCGCTTCTGGTAACTGCCGTTTTCTCCCGCACACAGCAATCCCGCCTGGACCGGGCAGCCCTGATCGTCAAGCATCAAGGTGCCGATATTGCGGTCACTGGTCAGGAAGAAGTCGCTGTCTTCCGGCAGCAGGTAGCTTTCCTGGTTTTTGCCCAGTAACTCTCCGATCCTGTTGATGGCCCTCAAGCCGATATTCTCACCCATGGGTACGTTGTTGCAGGCGCTGCTGCAGATCTGCCAGAGAACGGGCCCCTGGCTGGTTTGACGTCTTCGGGCAAAGGCGTAGTGTACGTCGCCAGAGAAAACCACCACATGCTCAACACCGGGTAACTGACAGCAGGATGATTTCAGAGCCTCGAGCGATGCCGTGTCCGCACTCCAAGGTTCCCGATCCAGAGTGCGTTTGAACATGGGAAAATTCAGCTGCAGGTATTCGATATGACTGAACCCGTAGGTGGGGGTCGGTGAGACCACAATCAGCGTGCGACACTGATGAAACCCGGAGAGTCGCTGGCCCAGTTGCTGGATCTGCTGATCAGACATCAGGCCAAGGGAGTGTTTGCCTCGCTTGCTGAATTCCCGGTGCGTGCGGGTATCCAGCACCGCCACCGGCGGTGTCTGTTCCAGTTCGTAGCCCCAGTACCGCTCAAGCAACCAGTCCCATTCTTTGTGGTCGGCTGGCGTATCCTGTTCGAGAAGCGTTTTGAGTTTTGCCACTTCGGACTTCACCAGAGAGGGCTGATTGCCCCAGTGCTGGCAGAGGAAGTAAGTCTGCAGAGCGTTGATCAGCACGTACCGGCCAATGGGCGTGGTGCTCAGTTGCCGGGCGTTCTGTTTCGAGATGTTCCAGTCGTCGGTGACTTCATGGTCATCAAAGATCATGTAGGTCACCGTGTTGGCGAGCAGTTGGCGGACCTCCGAGCGGGCCAGATTTGCAAAGCCAGACAGATTACGGTGGTCTTCTGCGTGTTGTCTCTCCGTGTAGACATATTGCACCGGCGGGTTCCGGCCATCCCGGGTATTGGCAGGCTGTTTGGCAAGCCGTGGCTTGAGTTCGTCATGGCCCTGGAAGTCGAGGCCGAACTGGTGTCCGGCGCCTGAGAAGGCAAACAGGTACATGCTCAGGTATTCGGCCCGGGTCAGCAGGTGGGAGCTTTTGGCGCTGGAGCTGAATCCGTAGGGGCTTCGGGTTACCCAGTGACGGTCATCCAGTTTCGACAGCCGGTGCAGGTCTTTGCCCGCCGGCAGGTTTTTCAGATCATCGGCCAGTCCAAGGTGTTTCTGCAGCTTGCCCAGATAATCCAGCAGCAAGGGTGACACATCGTCGGCGTAGATCTGGTCGCCGGTCAGAAACAGCTGGCTTGGCCGGCTCTCCTTGCGAAGATTCTCCGCCAGCAAACGGGCGCCCCGGGCGAGTTGGTCCGGCTTTTTGTCTTGTCCCGGGGAGTGAGGGCGCCGGCAGGAGGCCTGAATGAAATGCCGATGTTCCCGGGGCAGGTAAACACTGGGCAGCTTGTCCGTGCCAGGGCAAAGTGTCGCCAGCAGCTGGCTGTCTCCAAAGGGCTCGCCATCCAGTACTATTTCATAGAAGAGCTCATTGGTTTGGTGATAAGGCTCGGCGTTGTCGAGGGGAAGGTCCGTCGACAGCATGCAGATATAGCAGTTATCGCCTGCTGGTATGAACTCGGCGTCGCAGTCTCTGGTAACTGGTGATGCTCTGGCATCATCCAGATAGGTATTCAGTTGAATGCTCTCGGGACGCTGGTCTAATACCAGCCATAGGTTGAGCACGGTGCGATTGGAGTGGCGTACGATAGGGCCGCAGATGATCATGGGAAACTCCTTTCCGGTATGTGAATCCTTTCGGGGGTAATGCCCGCTTTGTTGTTGTCATTAAAACGTGCAGTATATCTGATCAAATTAACCGCAGGGATCGCAAACGCAGTGTTTATGCCGCCTGTGATCGCATGTCCTTGCCTTGCTAACAAAGTTATCCACAGAAAGTGTGGGTAAACACACAAAGGAATGACCATTTCATGACCGATAAACCTGCAAAAGCTGTTTCTGCTTCAGCTATTGAAAAGCATGTGTATAAAGTGTTCCCCAACGACATGAACTCCCACAATACGGTGTTCGGGGGCATGATCATGGCGAAGTGTGACCGCTTGGCACTGGTGGTCGCGGAGCGGCACTCGGCCCATGTCTGTGTGACGGCGGCGGTGGATTCCATTCATTTTCGCGCTCCCGCCAAAGGCAATGACACCTTGTTGTTCAATCTGTCGTTGAACCGTAGTTGGGGCTCCTCCATGGAGATCGGTGCGAAAGTGGAGGCCGAGAACAGCTATACCGGCGAGACTCGCCATATTCTGTCTGCCTTCTTTACCTTTGTGGCACTGGATGAACACGGCAAGCCGGTGGATGTGCCCCAGGTAATCCCGGAAACCGAGGACCAGAAGCGCCGTTATGCCAAGGCACAGATACGCCGTGAGGGGCGTTTGCGCACCCGGGATGAATTGTCGAAGGCGAGTGGCTGAGGGCTATCGCATATTACCGCCAGTCGTGGTATACCAGCGCCCGTGATGACTAACTATTCTGGAACCGGATGTCATGCCTAAAGCAAGTGAAATCAAAAAGAATCAGGCGGTTGAATACGAAGGCCGCGTCTATTTCGTGAAGGATATCGAGCGCTCCGTGCCCCAGGGCCGTGCCGGAGGCAGCCTTTACCGGATGCGCATGTACGATGTGGTCACCAACCAGAAACTGGATGAGACCTTCAAGGACTCGGACATGCTCAATCTGGCCGACCTGGTGCGCCGGGAAGCGACCTTCTCCTACGCTGATGGTGATGAGTATGTGTTCATGGATACCGAAGACTTTACTCAGTACATGCTCAACCGCAGTGCCATTGAGGATGAGTTGCTGTTCATTACTGAGGACACCCAAGGGGTAATGGTGATTCTGGTCAGCGAAAACCCGGTGGCCATTGACCTGCCGCCGACGGTGGAACTGACCATTGAGGAAACCGACCCGTCCATCAAGGGTGGCTCGGCAACCGCCAGAACCAAACCCGCCCGCCTGACCACAGGCCTGGTGGTACAGGTTCCTGAGCACATTTCCACGGGTGACCGAATTCGCGTGAACGTGGAAGAGCGCAAATTCCTCAGCCGCGCCTGATGATATGGCAAGAGGTCAGCCGATTGAGCTGACCTCTTGTGCGCTGAGATGGCGGTAGCTGCCAGGCTCTAGCCCATCCACAGTCAGCCCGCCCATGCTTTCCCTGTGCAATGAGGTCACCCGGTTGCCCACGGCGTGAAACATGCGTTTTACCTGATGATAGCGACCCTCGTAGATCGTCAGCCGCACTTCCCGCTCTCCTAATGGCTCCAGCGACGCGGGCGAGGTTCTGAGTTGTTCGTACTCGAACCAGATGCCTTCCCTGAACCGATCCTCTGTCTCCGGTGAGATGGCGTAAGCCGTGGTTACCCGGTATACCTTGGGGATTTTAACCGCCGGTTCGGTCAGCCGTCGGCTCCAGACCCCGTCACTGGTGAGGATCAATAGTCCGGTGCTTGCCCTGTCCAGTCGCCCTGCGATGTGCACATGCGGCCGAAGCAATGGGTCAATCAGTTCCATAACGGTGGGATGCTGGTCATCCCGGGTGGCGCTCAGATAGCCCGATGGTTTATTCAGCATCAGGTAATACGAAGGGGCCGCGCTCTGGATGATTCGCTGGTCAACGCACACTTCACGAAACCGCGGGATGTCAAGGTCCGGATCATGGCAGCGCTCGCCATCAACATGAACACGGCCGGCGGCGAGCAGGGCCTTGGCCTGTCGGCGGCTAATACCGTTCTGATTGGTGAGTATCCGTAAGAGCTTCATGTTGTGCCCGACAAAAAAGGAGCTCCGAAGAGCTCCTGGTGTGCTGTCTGATTTGCCATCAGCTATCGGCTGTGTCGCCCTCCCAGCGGGCAATCTTCTCACGGTCCTGATCTGACACCACGTCTGATTCCAGTGATGCCCGTTGCTCTGGTGCAACCAGGCCCTGGGCAGCCATATCCCCGGTTCTGCGCGCTTCCTGCTCCTGGCGGATATAGTCGAGCCGCTGTTCCCGGTCGGCCTGCTTTTCGCTCTTTATTTCGTCGTTGCGGCGACGGAACTGGTCTTCCAGGTCGCCAACCACGCTGTTGATGAATCCATCGCATGGCGACAGGGACAGCAGATACCTCGGCTGCTCCAGGTTTTGCTGGCCAGAGACCGCAAACGTTGAGCTGACCGCTTCGGTTGCCAGAGCGAAGTAAGTGGCGTCGAAACTGAAGACATCCTGTTCACTGGACGCACTGTGACGGTCGGCGCCGCGGTAATGAGTTGCCCGCATCACCGTGCCTTCACAGTGCATATCGAACAGGTTGGACTTGAAGAAGATCTCGGCCCAGAACAGATGGCAGATTCTGGACAGTGTCCGGCCGAAGCCGAGCAATAGCAAGCTGGCAAGCAGGATGGCGGCAGTGGCGCCTGCGGGGATGAACAGCAGGTTCAATGCCTGGTCGACATCGAGCCGGGTAGCGCGAAGCTGATCCAGAGCGTAAACATGGTCCATCACGCGATCGGCACCCAGCCAGAGCAGCAGGGCACCCGCCAACAGGAGTATCTGGCCAGCGATGGTTCCGCTTGCCCGGGCCCAACGCAGGGATTTTGGCTCTTCGCGGTCTTCGACAACAGGTTGTATCTCGACCAGAAGGTCGCCGTTGAATTGCTCATTCTCCCGGTTGGCATCACCGGTGTCGTTGCTGTCCAGATATACCCGGTTCGGCAGCTCTTGCTGACGTTTTTGCATCAACACCAGGTCGCGCAGCGTCGTGAAAATCTGGCGTGGGTGCAGATCGAATCGCCAGCTGTTGTTAAGTTCAGAGCTGCTGGTTGCGATGGGCACCATGCCAATGCGTGCTTTGATTAAAACCACCGCAATGGCCGCTGTCGCCAGAGCACAGACGATAGTCAGGGTCAGCAGGGACCCGGTACGGAAAACCGGTTCAAGCAGGGGCATCAGGCCTGCCAAATCCTGGCGGGCACTGACGTGCAGACTGTCCCAGAAGCCAAGCCAGCCCTGGGCAGTCAGTATGGGCACCGCGATGGCACCGATGATCACCAGCGCCAGTCCCTTGCTGGTGGTCTGGCCCAGAGTGGTCATGTTACTGCGGGACAGCGGGTTACCGAGTTTGACCCACAACAGTCCCAGGTACACCAGCAATGACGCTTGCAGGATCAGTGAGATAACCGTGCTGCCAACATCCGCGCCTTCGGTGCCCGAGAACACCATGGTGACCACCAGGCTGGCCACCAGAAAGGCGGCGATGGCCACGAAGCTCTTGGTCAGTTTCATGGCCAGATTCTGAGCGACGTTGCGAATTGGCCAGGGGGTGACAATCAGGTTGGGAAAGACCGAGTGAACCGCCCGGGCGAACCAGCCGGTGGGCTCGATAAAGGTCGGATTGCTCTTGCTCATGAGCATGTTGTGGAGCATTTTGGAGTTATACAGGGTCGGCTCGCGTTCGTTCACGGCTTCACGGGCAACGTTTTTGGCCAGTGAGGCCGGTGCGGCGCGGCCCACGAAGAAACGCATGACCTGGAACAGGCCTCCGCCCAGCGCCTTCAACCCGCCCATTACAAACAGGCCGCCGATCAACAGGTTAACCCAGGCCCTGGGTTTGTCGGTACCAAGCAGGGGTTGAATCTGAAACAGGAGATAGACGCCAATCGCCAGCAGAATTGCACCACGAATGGACCGGACCAGCCCTTCGAACCGGAATGGATTCCGGATGTTGAGTTTTTGAGCTCCGTACTCAAATGCCATGCTTTGTTCCTTTACATGAGTAAGAGAGGGTGTAGAGAGGCGCAGAGTTTAGCCTGAAAACTGTGAACAATTACCGGCAATTACATAAAAAAATGTAAAACGGAGTAAGATTTTTCGTGGTCGGTAGAGGGCGGATTTTATAAGACCCGGATTTTTTTCATTAGCGCTGGCCATCCAACCGGCAGTTGTTCTTCCAATGCCTTGAGGACTGAGTCGGGTATCTGCCAGGGATCAAACGCCCGATTACAGCCATAGATAACCCAGTTGTTGGTTTTGCTTTTGAAGGTGAGCAGACACGGGAACTGGCGTTTCAGCTCGCGCAGCAGATTACCGCCCGGCTCCGGCATGCGGTGATAGTTAAGAACGAGCCAGCCGTCAGGTTTGAGTGCCCGGGCACAGGCCTTGATGAACCGGCGTTGGGCTTGAAGGGGCGACATCCGGTCTGCGCTGTACAGATCCGTGACAATCATGGCGGTGCTGGCCCCCGGAAGCGTTTCCAGTGTATGCCAGGCATCGGCGACGGTGACATGAAGGCGCTCATGTTGCGGGAACGAGAACCAGTCCCGTGCGGTCTCGAACACCTTTTGACGCAACTCCACCACATGAACCTGACTGTCGGGTAACAGCCGGTGTATGCCGTGGGCGACGACGCCTGCGCCCAAACCAAGCACAGTGATGTGGTCGGGCCTGGCGAAGGCAATGGGCAGCAGCATGGCACGGCTGTATTCGTGGACGGGAACATGGGGTGCCCGGCGCAAAATTTTGCTTTGCTCAAACACGGAATCAAAACTGAGAATCCGGTGTTTGCGATCATCAATCACCAGAATATTGCCGTAGCGGTCGTTGGCGACATGCACGATATCGCCCTTGATATCGGGCCGTTTGATGATGGTGCCCATCAGTTGGCGGCGTAGCGCTGGTGCAGGATACCTACACGTTCCACGTAGGCTTTGGTTTCCGCGTAAGGCGGAATGCCCCTGTAGCGGCCAACGGCGCCGGGGCCGGCGTTATAGGCGGCGGTCGCCAGGCGAGTGTCACCATTAAAGCGTTTGAGCATTTTGGCCAGATAGTCGACACCGCCGCGGATGTTTTCGCTGGCCTCCAGCGGGTCTTTTACGCCCAGTTCCTGTGCCGTCCCCGGCATCAGCTGCATCAGTCCCTGGGCACCGACGGGTGAAATGGCCTTGGGGTTGAAGGCAGACTCGGCATGGATAACGGCTCGCACCAGGGCCGGGTCAACATTGAATTCAGCTGCCGCGGTCTGGATTTCACTGCGGTAGGGGCTCAGGAACAATGGCGTTTTGTGCCAGTCGACGTTGGATTCCGGGTCACAGGCGTAGCAGTGGAAGCGGATAACATCGAAGTCGGCGTTGCCCGGGCGCTGACTGCTGTAGGCCACGACACCGTGCTCGTCGGTGTAACGATACACGGTTTCACTCTTGGTGGAGGCTCGTGGCTGGCTTTTGCTTTTCACATTGGTGAATTCCACCCGTCCGTCCGGATGCACGATGCGTTTGATGCTGTCGGCATGGGCCGTCGCTGCCGCGAGAAGGAGTCCGGTGACAAGGGCAATGGTGACTCTAGTCGTCAGGGATGTACCGCTGAAATTCATCAAGAACCCGAAGCATAGTTTCTGAATGACACACTACGTCTATTATCGCGGTAGATGGCCGTTCAAGTGTAGGAGTTTCGTGCCTTCATGATACCGATTGTTCATGGGGTCACAAACTGGCCGTTGTCTTCAGGCATCGACAGCACTCGGTCCGGCCGGCGGCGGAATTCGCTTGCCCGACCAGTTCTCCAGCAGCCGGCAGGCAACCAGGTCGCCGGTCACATTGATGGCGGTTCGGCACATATCCAGAATTCGGTCCACGCCCATGATCAAGGCAATACCTGCGGCTGGTACACCCACCGATTGCAGTACCATTGCCAGAATGACAATGCCAACCCCCGGGGTAGCCGGCGACCCTATGGAGGCACCCACTGCCATGGCGACCACCAGGGCCATACTGCCAACACTGAGGTCGATGCCGTAGACCTGGGCCAGGAAAACGGTCGCGACGGCCTGATAAAGCGCAGTGCCATTCATGTTGATGGTGGCGCCCAGGGGGACTACAAACTGGGAAACCGAGGGGCGCACTCCCAGTTTGTCCTCTGCGGTACGGATAGACAGGGGCATGACAGCGGCGGAGCTGGAGGTTGAGAATGCCAGCAGCAAGACATCACGGGTATCCCTCAGGAACTGCAGTGGCCGTACACCTGCCAGCAGTTTGAGAATGACCAGATAAAACCCCATCAGGACGGCGAGGCCGAACAGCACCGTTGCCACATAGGAGGCCATGCCAATCATGGCACGAAAACCCAGGGTAGTTGTGAGTTGCGCCATCAGGCCAAACACGGCATAGGGCGCAAGGCGCATGGCCCAGCGAACCACGGTCATGCAGATTTGCTGCAGTGAATCGAGCAGGTCCAGCATCGGTTTGGCTTTGTCGCCCGACATACTCACCAGCGCAACGCCGATGATGATGGAGAAAATCACCACCTGCAGCATCTGCCCTTCCACCATGGCGTCCAGGGGGTTACCGGGCAGAAGTCCAATCAGTGTCTGGGGGAGGGCGTCCAGGCCGGGGATGTCGGCGGCCACCGGCGCGGCATCGGCTGGCGGTGTGGTCAGCCCGGTCATCAGATCCCCCGGGTTAACCAGGCCGCCCACCCAGAGCCCGATGGTGGCCGCAATGGCGGTTGTAATGACAAAAAACAGGGTAACCCGGGTCCCCATTTTCCGGAGTTGTTCCAGGTTGTCGCTGGCGGCCAGTCCTCGCACCACCGAGGCAATCACCAGTGGTATGACGATCATCTGTATAGTGGCGAGGAAGAGTTGCCCCGGAAACGCCAGCCAGTTGCCGATCAAGGTGCCTGTTTCCGGTTCGACCAGGCCGACCGAAGGACCAAGCAGTGTGCCCACCACCAGACCAAGCCCCATGCCAATGAGCACTTTAAGCCAAAGCCTGCCTTTGACCAGTGTGGCCAGGTAGACGCTCAGATGGCGCAGCGAGCGAGGTGCATTGTCGGTGGTCTGAGCTGGTGTGTTATCCATGATCAACGTGTCCGTGTTGCCGTTTTTCTGTGTCGGTGACAGGCAGAGATCGGGCCTTTGAAGACAATAACCATAGGATAGTCAGGCAAACTATGCATCTGGATCAATTTCTTTGTGATTCCGCTTCGGTCCACGACTGTTTGGGCTAAACTGCAGAGAACGCTGACGATAAGGAGCTTTTATGCCGTTCTCTCCAAACCACCTTGCTGAGCTGAACCTGTTGCTGCAGTTTCCGTCCGCCTCTACTCAGGAGGGCATCAAGGTGCACGCTCACAGTGCGGCGCCGGAAACGCTGCGCGCGGCGGAATCCTTGTTTGCCAAGGGGCTGATAAGCCAGAAGGATGGTGGTTACCTGACGCCGCTTGGTTGCGAAGCGGTGGAGTTTACCCAGAAGCTTCAGACAATGCTCACCGCCCCATAGGGTGACTGTGGCTCTGTAATGGCAAGGCTGTACCTGTTCCCGGCCTGATTGGCCGGGTATAGTCGAGGCTCTTTTTCCAGCCTCTGCCAGGACTTATGCCACCGATCTATTACTCCTTTTTTGTGCCCGCCCTGTTTGTCTGGTTGTGGAGCACCGGGTTCATTGGCGCCAAGTATGGTCTGCCTTATGCGGAACCCTTTACCCTGCTGCTGATCCGTATGCTGCTGACGCTGGTGCCGTTGGCTATTCTCGCCGTGGCCATGAAATCCCGTTGGCCGGGCTGGCGTGGGGCCGGGCATCTGGCGATTACCGGGTTGTTGGTGCAGGGAACCTATCTGGGCGGGGTGTTCTATGCCATCGATCAGGGCATGCCCTCGGGCCTGGTCTCACTGATTGTTGGCTTGCAACCGCTGGTAACAGCGCTGGCAGCCGTTCTGATTCTGCGGGAGTCGGTTGCTGGCAGGCAGTGGCTGGGGCTGGTCATGGGGCTGGCCGGAGTGGCGTTGGTGCTGGCGGAAAAGTTGGGCAGCGGTGCCAATGGCGGTAGTTTTTCACCGGTCACCATTCTGTGGGCAGGCTTGTCGTTGATCGGCATTTCCCTGGGTACGGTCTATCAGAAGCGCTTCGGAACCGGAGTGGACCTGATATCTGGCACCATGATTCAGTACACAGCGGCTGCAGCGTTCTTCGCGATTGGTGCTTTTACGCTGGAGACCCGGCACATCGAATGGACAGTGCAATTCAGTCTGGCGCTGGGATGGCTGGTGTTCGGGCTGTCGGTAAGTGCCATTCTGATTTTGATGTGGCTTATTCGTCGTGGTGCGGCTTCGCAGGTGGCCAGTCTGTTTTATCTGGTGCCACCGGTAACGGCTCTGGAAGCCTTTATTCTGTTCAATGAGCGGTTGGGGCCGTTGGCCATTGCCGGGGGAGTGGTGGCGGTAGCCGGGGTGGCCCTCGTGGTTACTGGAGGGCCACGACCGTTAAATCGCTGATGCTATACCTTTGGCCCCTTACCGCGCAGGGCGTTAACGACCAGCGACACCACCAGAAGCACCAGAAAGACGAAAAACAGTATCTTCGCGAAGCCGGCTGCTGTGCCTGCAATACCGCCAAAACCCAGAATACCTGCGATCACTGCAATTACGAGACAAACAATAGCCCAATAGAGCATTTCGTGTCCTCCTTTCAAGGGTTGCTTTTTAACCGTGGCACAGGGCTTCCAGGTACGCAATTTTCAGCGGGTTTTGTGGAGGGATGGTAACGGCCCCGTCATTTGGCCATCGCCGCAATAGAGTTCTTTTCAGTCCGTTTTTCGGGTCGGAAACACCGACGTGGAGAGTGTTGGCTGACAGCCAACGACACCTCGTGCCTGCTCGTGGGCATGCAGGTACCAACGCTGGCCGCCTTCCGGAAACGTGGTGCTGTCCACCTGAAACTCTGCGGTGCCCACGGTTGCAGGAATCGGAGTGCCATCGGCATGGCGGTAGACACAGCTGGTACCGAGGGTTACAGGCCGGGCAACGGGCAGCTCAATAAAGCCGTCGCTGCGCACGGTCGGCGCTTCTCCATTGATGTCGGTAATCTTCAGGCAGGGGCCAAAATGAATACGATCCTGGTCGCCGACGGGTTCCTCCAGACAGTGTGTGGCCTTGAGAAAAACAACATTACGGTTGGCCCCTTCCTTTGCGTTCGGAAGGTTCTGGCATCCGGACAGTACGATGGCCGAGATCGCCAGCATTGTAAGCTTCAGTCTCATCAGAGGCTCCTTGGTGTCAGTGACGCTTTACCCTCAGAATCTGCACGCAGTGCCTGCAGCAAACGGCGGTCACGATCATACACATCGTTCCGGAACTGGAGAACGCCGGCCGGATCAATCCAGGTGGTCCAGTATTGCAGGTACACAGGCACCGGTTCCGATAGCACTACGGTTGCCGGTTCGGCGGTTGCCAGGGTCTGCTCAATTCGCTTTTTGTTCCATCCGTTGGTGTTTGCCAGCAATCGTTCGGCCAGCTCAAAGGGGCGTTCCAGACGGATGCAGCCGGAGCTCAGGGTTCGCTCCAGCCGACTGAACAACGATTGCGCCGGGGTATCGTGGAGGTAGATATCGTACTGGTTCGGGAACATGAATTTGACCTGGCCCAGCGCATTCTGGGGGCCGGGCTGCTGAATCAGCTGGTAGGGAAAGTTGTTCTTCGAGAGTTTCGTCCAGTCGATTTCTGCTGGATCGACTTCGCTCTGGTTTGCGCCCCAGCCTCTGAAAACCTTGAAGCCCAGGCGCTCCAGATACTCCGGATCTGACCGTATGATCGGTAGCTGGTCTTCGATCATCAGCTTCCGGGGTACCGTCCAGGTCGGATTGAAAACCAGGTAGCGAATGCGATCGCTGAATACTGGCGTCTGCCGGTATGGCCTGCCAACAATTACCCGTTGGCGATGGACCTGCTCGCCGCTCTCTACGAGCACCAGCTCAAAACCGGCGATGTTAACGACGACATAGGTTTCTCCCAGGGATTCCGGTAACCACCGCCACCGTTCCAGGTTGGCGTCCAGGCGGTATATCCGTTCCAGGGGCAACAGGTTCAGCGCTGTCAGAGTGTCCCGGCCGACGATTCCATCTGGTTCCAGGCCGTGTCGGGCCTGGAATAAGGGGATCGCAGTGGCCAGGGCGTCGTCGTAGTGTTGGTGATTCGAGGCTTCTGGCGAGTCGCCGGAGAGGTCGCCCAGCATTGCCAGGCGACGACGAATGTCGGGTATGCGGTTATCGGTATCGCCTGGTCGGATACTTGGTCCCGAAACGATAGCCGGCCAGTCTGCGCCGATCAGCTCACCCAGCGCTTTACGTCGTTGTACCAGTTGATGGTAGGCCGCAGAGCGGGGTTTGAGATCCTGCAGAGTGGTGTAGACGGTGCCGCTGGCCAGGGCTTCGGACAAGACCGACTGCATCTCCCTTTGCTGGCGGTTGGCGGTCCATTCCGCATGGATGGTTGTGGGGTTGACCTTGCCGTGGTGCAGGTGGGACGCCAGTAGCAGGAAGGCATCCGAGAGCACAAGGTCAAGGTCGGTCTGTAATTCCTCGGCACTGTCATTCAGGTCTTTCAGGGCGAGTGCTGCAAGGGTGTCGTAGTGGTAGTCGCCGGGGCTGAGACCGTCACCGGCCACTGCCCGGATGGCTTCGAGTAATTCCCTGCGATTGCTCGGGTCCTCCCAGGCCAGCGTGTACCCTCTGGCTTCGTAGAATCGCGTCAGTGCTTCCTTGGCATATAGCCGGGATTCCAGCACCGATACCGGGTAACCAGCCTGCAGGGCTTCAATGCGGTTGATCAGTCCATCATTGCCCTGGGCCCTGGCCGGAACCGCAAGCACCAGAGCCAGGAGAAGCCAGTACAGGGTGAGTGGGTAACGAGCTTCCTGCATTCTGCGCCTCCATTGCGGTGTACGATCAAAGGCTGTCCCTGTGGTGTCCGTAATGCCTGGGCAGTCTATCTGACGGCAGTATAGCCTGATCGTTCAATCCCGGTAGGGGCAAATCGCGGTTGGCTTCTGCCGCCCGACGCTGCGGGCGGCAATGGCTGGGGCTTAGCCGGCGCGCCCAAACATACGTTCAAGGAAACCCAGTTCCCTGACATCGGGCACAGGCAGTTCATCCACCTGCTCCATGGCCTGGCGCCAGAATACCTCAGGGGTGTCCAGGTGCTCCACGGTCTTGCGTTCTTCCGGGCTGTAATGATTGTGTTCCCCGGTCATGCCGGCGTCGGCCAGGGACTCTGTCCAGAGGTAGATCGCCGAGCGGATGGTACGCAGCAGGCGGCAGTAAACTTCACGGCTGAGGTTGATCGCCAGTTCCGCCTTGAGGTTGATTTGCTTTTGCACATGGGCCATGTCGTCTTTGTCCAGCAACGCCCGATGACCATTGCCTTTCTTGCAGTTCAGGCACACCTGCTCCAGGGACTTGATGCCCTCCGGAAGGTTCAGGTGACCGTATTCCGCGGTCTGGCGCTCATCCACCGGCGCTGGAATCCAGCCGTACTGGGGTGATTTTGCAACAATGTGACCGGGCAGGTCGCGTCGGTAGGGCGGGGCCTTGTCCTTGTCGGTGTAGCCATCAAATTCTTCCCGCAACCAGGCCGCCATTTTCCGGTGGCGTAGCATGGTGGCGAGAGTAATGGCCGAGGGTACGATGTCCGTTAGCAGGTCGCTGGCGTCCTGGGTACGTTCCTGAAGATGATCCACGGATGTTGACATGGTCTGCGCTCCATTCGGGCCGGTTTATGGGCCCTGATCTTTTTGTTGTTGTCTGGTTCTCCTGTGTCGGTATCGGGAGTAACCTATGGTTAAAAAGTAGTCAGTCCCGGGTGTTCGCACTGTTGTAAAAAAGTTATGCCTTTGTAACGACAGGTAAGCATGAGGAGGGACGCCTTATGAACAAAGACGGACAAGATCTGAGTGATATCCGACGGGCCATGGTCCGGTGCCAGCTGGTGCCTCGGGGTATTTCCGATGGACGGGTGCTGGAGGCCATGGAGCGCGTGCCCAGAGAGCAGTTTGTCCCCGAACATCTGCGCTTCGAGGCTTATGAGGACCACCCGGTACCCATTGGCCAGGGTCAGACCATTTCTCAGCCCTACATCGTTGCCCTGATGGCAGAAGCTCTGTGTCTCAAGGGCCGCGAGCGAGTGCTCGATATTGGCACCGGTTCGGGCTACGCCGCCGCCGTCCTGGCCAGTCTCGCTCTGGAAGTTTTTTCCATTGAGCGTATTCCGGAACTGGCGGCCCAGGCGCGCAAGAATCTGGACCGAACAGGCTTCACCCAGGTGCATGTGAAATGCGCAGACGGTACGTTAGGCTGGCCAGAGGCGGCGCCATTTGATGGCATCTGCGTGGCTGCCGGAGCCCCTGCGGTGCCGGCGGCCCTCAAGCAGCAACTGGCGGTCGGCGGGCGGCTGGTGATTCCGGTGGGCACAGAGGGCGGCCTTCAGGAACTGCTCTGCATCACCCGACTGTCGGATTCCGAGTATGAGCAGGCGAGCTACGGCGATGTTCGCTTTGTCCCGCTGCTGGGTGAGGAAGGCTGGCCCTGAAGCCTTCCCTGGTTTAACTATGGGTGCTCTCGAAAATCCGATCGGCGGAGGCGGCAACAAAACCGCTATAGAGTTTGCCGTTGGCCATTGGGTAGCGCTTGGCAAATTCGTAAAAGCAGCTCGGAATGACTGCGTCCTGGTCGCTAAAGTGCGCGGTAACACGGTCGGCCATAGTGGACGACTGTTCCAGGCAGTCCTGCGGTGAACCTTTCACTTCTCCACCACTGGCATTCACGGAAAAACCCTGTTCTTTCAGCAGCGTGTTGATGTCTGGTACCGAGTGAATCGTGTCCAGGTGGTTTATGCTCACGGTAAAGTGGTTGGCGCGATAGCCCCAGGCTGCCAGCCAGCCGGCGTATTCACTTTCCTCAAGAAACTGTCGATAGGTTGAGTAATCCAGATTCCAGTGTCGGCCTGAGTAGAGAAAGTCATCAGCCTGCACCCTTTTCGGGTCGATCTGGTCTACCAGACCCTGCACCACCGCTTGTAGCTGGTCTGAGCATTGTTCGACCAGCAGTTCGGAGATAAACACTTTTGGCACCTCCGGGTCCGGGTGCTCGTAATGCCGGGCGTATAGCTTCTTGGCTTCAAAATGGTATTCGCCACCGGGTTGGTAACCTAAAGCCAGAAAATGCGCAGCCAGGGCGTCCAGACCCACCGGCGCCAGGTTGAAGGTTCTCAGGGCGATGTGATCATTCACGATGGCGGTGTTCTCGCGCTCGGCCAGCAGGCCATGAATGCGGTCTGCCGAAGGTGTTACGGCCCGGTAGTCTTCCCAGAGCGCGCGAAACAGGGTGTCGACGTCAGAGTGCATAGTGAACCTCCGCAGAATCTGTGACATGGATTGAGGCCGCCGGAATGGCTTGCTGGCCCAGGGGCAGGGTTCGTACCGATGCGCCCACACTGAGGCCCAGCGCATCGGCCTGCTTGGTTGAAAGCTCGATCCGGCCGCTGGCCAGGGCGTGAATGTCTGTATTCACAACCATCGCTCGAAAGTCCTCGAGCCCGGTATTGGTCACAAGCACCGGGCGGCCTGTGTCTGGAAGGTGTTGGTTTCCGGTTGTGCTGATCTCT
This sequence comes from Marinobacter sp. tcs-11, assembly GCF_002049515.1. Lineage (NCBI taxonomy): Bacteria > Pseudomonadati > Pseudomonadota > Gammaproteobacteria > Pseudomonadales > Marinobacteraceae > Marinobacter > Marinobacter sp. tcs-11. Next base: position 33,983 of record NZ_LLYU01000014.1, read on the forward strand.
GCCGACATCAGTGCAGCTCCCCGGACACTACGGATGTTATCTGTCCGGCATTCAACGGTGGGGCCGGCGTCGAACAGATCCACCATTCCACGATGGCGGAACCCCTCTGCCTTAAGCATGGCCAGCGCGGGCCTGGTGTCCGGATGCACCTGACCGATGACAGCCCGGGCCGGGTTGCTCATCAAATGAGTGTAGAGCGGTAATGAGGGCATCAGGTCCTCGACGAAGTCCAGTGAACCGGCACCCGCCAGTTGCGTGACCTGGCTGAAATCCAGATCAATAAAGTGATCCCGCAGCCAGTCCCAGAAGGGCGACTGGCCGTGTTCATCGGCCACACCCCGCATCTGGGCAATGGCCAGGTTTGGAAAGCGGTCCAGATGTTGGGCGATGAAGGCGAAGCGGACTTTGGAGAGTAATTTGCCGGCATTGGCGCGGCGAAAAGCCGGGCGCAGATACAGTGAACAGAACTCCGTACAGTTCCGATAGTGCACGCAGCGGGTGAGCGCGCCCACGGAGCGCCGGAGCCCCAACTCTCTGGAGTGATGAGTGAGGGTGCTGTGGCGAAAATGGTAAAGCGGTTGCGACCGGCCGGTTCCAGAGGTAATGCCGGTTGTACCCATGATCTGCCCGGAAGTCTCCTCTTCAAGCACAAACAGGTAGCGTTGTTCGCTGTGGTCGACGGCCTGTGAGCGGAAGCTGCGAATTGAGCCCTCAATTTTTCGGGATAGCCGGTCTTTGTCCGGCATCAGGGAAGTAAATCCCGGGCCGGACTCGCAGGCTATCTCGTACAGATCGTTCAGGTCGTCATGACGAACCGGGCGAATAATCATGGCGGCACCTCAAAATTGTTTTTTATCAGTATGAGTGCGTAAGCCGCCGGTTTGCAGTGTCAGAATGTTCGAAATGATCTATTGTTTTGTTGAAATGATAAGTTTAGGGATCAAAATGACAGAAAGTCGCGATCAGAAACTGCTTGCCCTGCTCCGGCGCAATGCCCGTACGAGTGTGACCGAACTGGCCAAAGCACTGCACGTGTCCCGATCGACGATTCAGAATCGCATTGCCAGGCTGGAGGCCAGCGGTGTCATTCGAGGCTATTCGGTGATCCTGGGAGGGGATTATCTGGAAGGGCAGGTGGAAGCCCACGTGTCTATCAAGGTCCGGCAGAAGCTGACCGCACGAACCAACACGGAACTGGAGCGTATCAGTCAGGTGGCACAGTTATTTGCCGTGAGCGGGGAATATGACCTTATAGCGATTGTCCAGGCCCGTACTCTGGAGGAGTTAAGTAAGGTGCTGGACGACATCGGCAATCTCGAAGGCGTCGAACGAACCAACTCAGCCGTCGTGCTGGAAACCCGCTTCAAACGTTAGCGTTTAACGGTCAGGAACCGAGCATGCCTGCCCAGGCGCTGTAGAGAAAGGCACCGGAACCGACCAGAATCAGGGCCCAGGCCGGAAAGATCAGAACAGAGCGCGTTGACGATTTCATAACGACCTCCTGAGGTGATGACAATCTTTACGCTGCAACTTTCAATCTAGACCAGACTTGACGGATGTCACGAAGTATTTTGAGTGACAGGTCTCAGATTCGAGCTAAACGGCCAATCACCGGGATTGTTATTGCTATTGAGGGGGCCGGAAAGTTGGCTAGTATGGAGAGGAAGAAAACAATAACAAGGACGCACAATGGCCGTAGATCCGAACAAGCAGACTTCGCTGCATTGCCTTTATTACTGGGCAGAGCATACTCCCGACAACGTTTTTTTGACCCAGCCATACCCCGACGGGCGCGTTGAAGATATTACCTGGCGTGAAGCCGCCGACCAGGTGTCGCGCATGGCCGCTCACCTGAACACGCTGGGGTTGCCTCAGCGAAGCAATATCGGGATTCTGGGCAAAAACAGCGCCCACTGGATTCTGTCCGATCTGGCCATCTGGGCAGCAGGGCACGTCAGCGTGCCGCTCTATCCAACTCTGAATGGCGAGACCGCAGCCTATATTCTGGAACACAGTGAAGCTCAGATGCTGTTTCTCGGCAAACTCGATGGCACGGCCGATGGCTGGCATGACATCAAGGGCCATATTCCCGAGCAATTGCCGATTATCTCGCTACCGCTGTCGCCCCGGGACGACACGCCCAAATGGCTGGACATTATTGCCGAACAGTCCCCGGCAAAGCCCAAAATGCCGGATCCCGATGATCTGGCCACTATCGTCTATACCTCTGGCAGCACCGGGCGGCCGAAAGGCGTGATGCACAGCTTCCGGACCATGATCTCGGTTGCCGACGGGCTGCAGCAGCTATTCCCCGTCTCGGCCAGCGAACGTATGTTGTCCTACCTGCCCCTGGCCCATGTGGCCGAACGGGCGGCGGTAGAGACCCAGTCGCTGTATTACGGTTTCCATCTGTACTTTGCCAACTCGCTGGATACCTTTCAGGAAGATCTGCAGCGGGCCCGACCAACCCTGTTCTTCTCGGTGCCGCGCCTGTGGATGAAATTCTACCTGGGGGTGAATGCAAAGTTGCCGCCCAAGAAGCAAAAACTGCTGTTCAATATCCCGATTCTGAACACGCTGGTTAAGAAGAAGGTGCTCAAACAGCTGGGGCTGGATCATTGCCGGGCGGCACTCACCGGTGCGGCTCCGCTCTCAGCAGAGATCATCGGCTGGTACCGAAGCCTTGGCCTGGAGTTGTTGGAGGTCTACGGCATGTCCGAGAACTTCGGTTATTCCCATGCCAACCGTCCGGGCCAGGCCAAGGTGGGCACAGTCGGTATGGCCAATCCGGGTGTTGAGCATCGGATTGGAGAGGGCTGCGAGGTTCAGGTCAGGAGCCCGGGCCAGATGCTCGGCTACTACAAGAATGAGGAAAAAACCCGGGAAGACCTGACGGATGACGGTTTTCTCAAAACCGGTGACATGGGTGAAATTGACCGTGACGGATGCCTGCGCATCACTGGGCGGGTAAAAGACCTGTTCAAAACCTCAAAGGGCAAATACGTGGTGCCGGTGCCTATCGAGAACCGGTTCAATCACCCCAAGGCGGAAGTGGTGTGTGTGGCCGGTGCCAACCAGCCCCAGCCGTGCCTGATGGTACTGCTTTCCGAGGAAGCCCGCGATGAACTGGAGCGGGGAGGCAGTCGCAGCGAGCTGGAACAAGAGCTGGCGGATGAACTGGATTCCGTGAATGCGGAGTGTGAGTCTCACGAAAAGGTGGCCTTTGTAGTCGTGGTGCGTGAACCTTGGACCATGGAAAACGGGATGCTGACACCAACCATGAAGATCAAACGCAATGTCATCGAGGATTTCTACAACCGTAAGATGGACGAGTGGTTTGAGCAGAAACGCAAAGTGATCTGGGAATTCTGACCGGGTATAAGCGAACAAAAAAACGCCGGCATGGAAACATGCCGGCGTTTTTTATTCAGCAACCCCGAAAGGCGTGCAGTCTGTTTTAGTGGCCGCCCTGAACCTGGGGCATATCCTGCGCCACGGCTACCGCCTTGCGATTGAAAATTCGCACCTTGCGGCTGATAAACTGCATCGCCTGCCTTGCGGCAGCGCGGGTATACTGGCGCCTGACCTCAGTACTGTTGTGGAGGATACTGGACGGCAGCGGTTTAACGGTTGCGATATGGTTCTGAGTCATAGCGCCTTCCTCCTTCATCTGGTGGATTGTTAGCGATCTATCTTTAATTTACGTTCAATTTTAAGGATTCTTTTTTGCAGCTTAAATACGTTAAAATCCGTACCCTTGTTGCAAATATGCAGTGATTATGGACTGGGATTATCTTCGATATATAAGGGCCCTTGCAATAGGCGGAACGCTTGCAAAAGCCGGTGAAATTCTGGGTGTTCACCAAACGACTGTTTTACGGCGACTTGATCAGATGGAAGAGTCGCTGGGGGTGCAATTTTTTGAGCGTAACCAGAGTGGATTGCAGCTCACCCCCGTGGGAGAAATGGCGTTTCGGGAGGCTGAACGGCTGGCTACCGATATGGAAAACCTGGAACGCAAACTGGTGGGGGATGATTCCGCACCGGTAGGCAAGGTCAGGGTGGCCGCCGAAGACGTGATGATGAATGAGCTGCTCAGCCCGATTCTGGCCGAGATGGTGCGCACCTATCCCGAGATTGAGCTGGAAGTTCTCACCGATAACGATGTGGCCAATCTCAGCCACCGGGAAGCAGACCTTACCCTTCGGCCGGAGAACAAACCCCAGGCAACGCTGGAGGGTGAGCGGATTGCGGCTATTGAGTCAGCGGTCTATGGCGCCGCAAAATACTGTCGCCGGCACCGGAACATGGATATCGAGAATCAGCCGGAAGGCTGTACCTGGATACTGCCGGACGAATCCTTCAGCCACCTGGCAACGGGGCGCTGGTACCGTAAACAGCTGAAAAACGTCACGTCCGTGATTCGCTGTAATAGCCTGCAATCCATGCATGCCCTTGCCCGGGCCGGGGCGGGCCTGGCGGTACTGCCCTGTTATCTGGGCGATGCGACAAAGGAACTGCGGCGGCTGTCTGATCCTCTGGAGGGCGAAAGCATCGACCTCTGGCTCCATGTAAACCAGGATACCCAGCAGATGGCCCGGGTCAGAATGGTCATGGAGTTTCTGGTAGAGCGCTTGCAGGGTCTGGAGTCGGTGATCGAGATTTCGGGAGCCCTGTAGCTCAGTCTTCAGCCGAGCAGAACGGCCAGAACTGGTACCAGCGCCAGCACTGGAACTCCGCTTCGCACTGCTGCAACTGGTTGTGGTAGCGGTAAGCCCTGGCCCGGACCCGGCTGGCCAGGGCCTGAAGCTGCGGCTTGCGGTCGAAGGAGCGCCGGGCATAGCCGGTTCTGCCTTCATGGTAGGCCAGGTACAGTTCCCTCGGGGCGGTATAGGGGATACCCAGTTGCTGGTGGCTCAGGCGGTTATACCAGCCGACGAAATCCAGGGCATACTGCATATCGCTGCGCACCGTCAGCCAGTCACCATCGTTTGCTGCCAGGTATTCCTGCCAGGCTGGATCAAGGGCCTGGGCGTATCCGAAGGCTGTGGTTGGTCTTGCCCACGGAATCAGACCCCATAGCCGGGTACGCGGTGGTCTGGCATGGCTTCGAAACGATGATTCGTAATAGACAAAGGCCATCTGGGTGGCAATGGGGGTTCCCCAACGTTGTTGTGACGCGCTGGCATAGTCGTACCAGACCGGATGCTCCCGGAAAATGTCGCAAAGATTTTCCGGTCTCGCCGGGGGATCCGGAGCCAGCAGGCTGAAGCGGAGCGTGGCCCAGATCCCGATCAGTAAGCCGGCCACCGGTGGCCCATACCATTTGGCCAGGCGAAGCCAGCGTGCTTTTTCAGCCTTATGGCGGCCCTTTTTCTTTCGGCCTGACCTGTTGCGTATTCCTACCAAACTGTCATCTCCTGAACCCCTGGATTGCTTGCTGCCAGCCTTGGGCCCATGGCATAAGAGAGTCATTGCATTAGCCAGGATGATAGGTAAATGAAGCGATTGGCCCTAGTTAAACCTGTTTTAGTCGTTGCCATGCTTGGCGTGGGCTCAGCTCAGGCGGCCCCGGATGCCGCCAGTGTGCTCGAAGCCTCCCCGATTGACGACATTGTTGAGCAATACCCGGCGATGCTAAGCCAGGGTATTCGGGAAGGGCTGAAACAACGCGGCCAGGTGCCGCCCATGGTGGCGGATACCGTTGGCTATGTCGTGAGCAGCAGTTTCAGCGCCGACAAAATTGAGCAGCAGATCATTACCGATCTGCAAGCACAGCTGACGGACGAACAGCTTCAGGCGGTAAGTGAGTGGTACCAGACACCCGTCGCCCGAAAAATTTCGAGCGCAGAGATTGCCGCCTCGGCGCCGGAAGCCTGGCCGCAGATTCAGGCCAGCGCGCCGGAATTGAATCGAAAGTACAAAGGGACTCCCAAAGCCGAGATGTTCGATCGATTCGACCGGGCCGCCCGGGCAACCGAAAGCGCGGTGGATACCACCATAGCTGTTCAGTTGGGGTTGGCCACTGCCATGTCGGCGCTCAGCAGCGAATCAATGCATTATGAGCAATTGGAGCGCCGTATCGAAAACCAGCGAGGAATGCTTCGGGGTGTGGTTGGCCAGCAGGTCTACGACAGCTATCTTTATACCTACGACAAGGTCAGCGCCCAGGAGCTGACACTGTACCTGGATTTCCTCGAAAGCCCCGCCGGTAAGCAGTTTTCTCAGGTTGTGACCAGCAGTATTCAGCAGGCGATCATGGAGCCGGTGGAAAGCATCGGAAGGCAGATATCGAGGTTTATGGCACCGCCGGCAGGATCGGAGTAGGACGCACTCCGGCCGGCGTCGGAGATATTCCGAACACCGGCCGGGCCAATCATCGGATCAGCTGCGGCTGGTGACTTCCAGCAGGTGGTAGCCAAACTGGGTCTTGATGGGGCCGATCACAGTATTGAGCTCGCTGTTGAAAACGGCTTTGTCGAACTCCGGCACCATCTGGCCCGGGCCGAAAGAGCCCAGATCGCCGCCATTACGGCCGGAAGGGCAGGACGAGTGCTGCTTGGCGACTTCGGCGAAATCCTGGCCACCTTCGATCGCTTTCTTCAGTTCCTCACACTTGGCTTCACTGTCTACCAGAATGTGGCGTGCGGTTGCTTGTGCCATGATCAATTTCCTGTCGTTGGGTGAATGGAACACAGACCGGAATGCTGCCCTCAGCGGCGTTCTGAGGCAAGCGGTTTTTGTCCGTGTTTCTGCGGCCTCACAGTCTCTGGTGCAAACCTGTACAATGCCGGCTTTCTTTTCGCCGGCTCTCGTCGGCCTCTACTTCGACAGGTTTGTTTCTTGATCTCCACCGCCAATCTCACCATGCAGTTCGGGGCCAGGCCCCTGTTTGAAAATGTGTCGGCCAAATTTGGCAACGGCAACCGTTACGGCCTGATCGGGGCGAATGGTTGTGGTAAATCCACCCTGATGAAAATTCTGGGTGGTGATCTGGAGCCATCGGCGGGCCAGGTCATGCTGGAACCGAATACCCGACTGGGCAAGCTCCGTCAGGACCAGTTTGCCTATGAACAGTGCTCAGTGATGGACACTGTGATTATGGGCCACGAAGAACTCTGGAATGTGAAAAAAGAGCGGGACCGCATTTATTCGCTGCCGGAGATGAGTGAGGAAGACGGTATGGCCGTGGCAGACCTGGAAGTGCAGTTTGCCGAAATGGATGGCTACACCGCGGAATCCCGAGCCGGTGAGTTGCTGCTGGGCCTGGATATCCCGCTGGAGCAGCATAACGGCCCCATGAGTGCTCTGGCGCCGGGCTGGAAACTGCGTGTGCTGCTGGCACAGGCGCTGTTTTCTGACCCGGACGTACTGCTGCTGGACGAGCCCACCAACCACCTGGACATCAACACCATCCGCTGGCTGGAAAACATCCTGGTGGCCCGTAACAGCACCATGATCATCATCTCTCACGACCGCCACTTTCTGAACAGTGTGTGTACCCACATGGCGGACCTGGATTACGGTGAGCTGCGCCTGTTCCCGGGCAACTACGACGAATACATGACCGCCGCCACCCAGGCACGAGAGCGCATGCTGGCGGACAACGCCAAGAAAAAAGCCCAGATTGCGGAATTGCAGCAGTTCGTCAGCCGCTTCTCCGCCAACGCCTCCAAGGCCAAACAGGCCACCTCTCGCGCCCGTCAGATCGACAAGATCCAGCTGGAAGAGGTGAAGCCCTCAAGCCGCGTGAGTCCCTTTATCCGCTTCGAGCAGGGCAAGAAGCTGCATCGTCAGGCCGTGACTCTGAAAGGTCTGACCAAGGGCTTCGACGAAGGCCCCTTGTTCAAAAACCTGGATCTGCAGATTGAGGCGGGAGAACGCGTGGCTGTTATTGGCCCGAACGGGATTGGTAAAACCACACTCCTGCAATGCCTGGCTGGCGCTTATGAGCCGGATGCCGGCGAGGTGAAGTGGACCGACAGTGCCGAGGTTGGATATTTCGCCCAGGACCACACCGCGGATTTTGCCCGCGACGAGACCCTCACCGACTGGATGGCGCAATGGACCACCGGCGGCGAACAATTAGTGCGCGGCACGCTGGGGCGAATGCTGTTTTCCGGTGATGATATTGGCAAGTCTGTAAAGGTAATCTCGGGGGGTGAGCAGGGCCGCATGCTGTTCGGCAAACTGATCCTTCAGAAACCGAATGTGATGCTGATGGACGAGCCCACCAACCACCTGGATATGGAGTCTATCGAGGCTTTGAACCTGGCGTTGGAGAACTATCCGGGAACGCTGATTTTCGTAAGCCATGACCGTGAGTTTGTCTCTTCGCTGGCGACGCGGATTATTGAGCTCACAGCTGATGGGGTGACTGACTTCAGTGGCTCCTATGACGATTATCTTCGGAGCCAGGGCTACCTATGAATGAATCACAGGTTGTAAGCGCCACCCGGCAATGGGTTGAAGAAGTGGTGGTTGGTTACAACCTCTGCCCCTTCGCCAAGCGCGAGTTGGTCAAGAACCGCGTGCGTTTTGTCGTTAGCAAGGCAGAGAACGAGGATGAGCTGCTACAGGCGTTGCAGTCAGAGTTGCAGCGCCTGGAAGACGAGCCGGACGTCGAAACCACGTTGTTGATCCATCCTGGTGTGTTGCAGGATTTTCTCGCCTACAACGAATTTCTCGATGCCGCGGATGCCATGCTGAGCTATCTGGAGCTGGAAGGGGTCTTTCAGGTTGCCAGTTTCCATCCGGACTATCAGTTCGCCGGCACCGATGCCGGGGCCGCGGAAAACTACACCAATCGCTCGCCGTACCCCATGCTGCACCTGTTGCGGGAAGCAAGCCTGGAAGCGGCTATTGATCACTATCCGGAGGTAGATGGTATTCCTGACCGGAATATTGCGTTGATGAATGAGCTCGGTGTGGAGAAGATGCGTACTATTCTGAAACGGTGCACCGACGCCGAAACCTGACATTCCGAGCCACTGAGTTGTAACGGAAATGACTGAGCATCGAACCCGCCCATTCAGTTCCAGCCAACGACTGGAATAAGCCGATCGCCACCCTGAATCTGGGGCGGACCCGGGCTGAGGATCTAGTGGATCTGAAACTGAACGCGAGGATCGGGGAGACCCTGAAGGCCTCCCTCGATCAGTTGTGAGCGTTATTTACATCAGGTTGTAGATGAACACCACGCCCACCGCAATCGGGGTGATGAAGCGCACGGTGACAAACCACAGGTTGAATGTACCCGGTGACAGGGCCAGCTCCTTCTCCATGGCCGGTTTCGACATCACCCAGCCCGCCATCAACGCGACCAGTAGCCCGCCCAGCGGCAGCAGGATGTTGGCGGTGAAGAAGTCCAGCAGGTCGAAGATGGTTTTGCCTTCCAGCATCGGGATGAAGCCCAGTGGTGCGAAATCCGCCCACAGGTTCAGCGACAGAATAGAGGCAATACCCAGAGCCCAGCACACCACACCGGCAGCCAGCGTACTGACGGTGCGGTTCATGCCCTTTTGTTCTTCCAGCCATTCAACGATCGGTTCCAGCAGGGAAATGCCAGAGGTCCAGGCGGCGAAAATCAGAAGTACAAAGAACAGGGTGCCGAACAGTGAGCCCATGGGCATCTGACCGAAGGCCAGGGGCAGGGTCTGGAAAATCAGGCCAGGGCCAGCACCGGGCTCGAGGCCGTTGGCAAAGACAATCGGGAAAATGGCGAGGCCGGCCAGCAGGGCGACACCGGTATCAATCACCGAGACGGTAATGGAGGTTTTGGCGATGGAAATCTTCTTGGGCAGGTAGGAACCATAGGCCATCATCACCGCCATACCCAGGCTCAGAGTAAAGAATGCGTGTCCCAGTGCCACCAGTACGCCGGAGGTGGTGAGCTTGGAGAAGTCCGGCTGGAACAGGAAGGCTGCCGCCTGGCCAAAGTGGCCGGTGGTCATGGCGTAGCCGACCACAATCAGTAGCAGTACAAACAGTGCCGGCATCAGAATGCTGACGGCCCGTTCCAGGCCGGATCGCACACCTTTTGCAACCACCAGCATCACCAGGGCCATGAACACGGTGTGCCACAGCAACAGGGTGCCGGGATTGCTCAGCAGACCCGAGAAAATAGCACCCACGGCGTCTGCGGTCTGGCCGGAGAGCTGGCCGCTGGCGGTGGTGCCAACGTAGGAAATGGCCCAGCCACCAATTACCGAGTAAAACGACAGAATCAGGAAGCCTGCAAGAATGCCCACGGCGCCAACCAGTTTCCAGGCCGGGTTCAGTCCGTCCCGCTGGGCAATGGCCTTGATGCTGTTAACCGGGCTGTGGCCACCACGACGGCCGATCATCACCTCGGCCATCATGATGGGAATACCGATGATGGCGATACACAGCAGGTACACCAACACAAAAGCGCCACCGCCGTTTTCGCCGGTTACGTAGGGGAATTTCCAGATGTTTCCGAGGCCCACAGCGGAACCGGTGGCCGCGAGGATGAACGCGAGCCGTGATGACCAGAGCCCGCGCTGGGCATTGGAGCCCTCAAGGCTGCCGGAATAGGCAGCAGAACCGGATGATGAGACAGACATGGTTTTCTCCCGAAGGTCTTGTTGTTGTTACTGGGGTTAAAAATGGAGCCGCAGAGACTGCGGCTCCCAAGGGGAAGCACCGGTGTCAGGTTATCCGGTGCGAGACAGCCGCTGGGGCGCCAGCCCAGCACCCGCGGCATGCTTGGTGAACCGCTCTTCAGCCAGTTCATTGGCGATTTCACCGGTAGGGAGCCCGGTGCGGTCAGAACGGTTAAAAATTTCGGTCAGGGTATCGCCGATGGTTTCCACATGGGCGCGCACTTTTTCCGGGGATGCGCCTGTGCGTTCGTAGAACACATCAATGATGCCGCCGGCGTTAATCGCAAAGTCTGGAGCGTACAGAATGCCCCGCTGTTTCAGTGCCGCGTCGTGTTCCGGGCGATCCAGCAGATTATTGGCCGCGCCTGCGACGATACCGGCGCGAATGGCAGGAATACTGCGGTCGTTCAGGACGGCGCCCATGGCGCAGGGTGCGATAACATCTACGGGCAGAGTCAGTATGTCTTCCGCCGAGGCGGCGTGTGCGCCGAGCTGGTCGACAGCCCGCTGCATGTTGTCGGCGTGAATATCGTTCACCCAGAGTTCAGCGCCAGCGTCTTTCAGGTGTTGGGCCAGACGGAACCCGACATTACCGATGCCCTGGATGGCTACTTTCAGGCCGGTAAGGTCGTCGCTGCCGAGCCGGTGTTTTACTGCTGCTCTGAGGCCAACAAAGGTGCCGTAAGCGGTGACAGGAGAGGGATCCCCGTTACTGGGGGTGCCGTCGAATCCGGTACGGTAGGCAACGCCGGCCACATGGCGGGTATGGCGCCCCATCACTTTCAGATCCGGCACGCTGGTGCCGGAGTCTTCGGCCGCAATGTAATGGCCTCCCAGGCTTTCCAGGTGCTTGCCCATAGCCTCCAGCAGGGCTTGTGTTTTGTGCTTGCGCGGATCGCCAATAATCACGGATTTGCCACCACCCAGGTCCAGATTGGCCAGGGCCGATTTGTAGGTCATGCCCCTGGACAGGCGAAGCACATCTCGCAGCGCTTCTTCATCACTGGCGTAAGGAAACATTCGGCAACCGCCTAAAGCGGGGCCGCGAGAGGTGTTGTGAATAGCGACGATGGCTTTGAGGCCGGTTTCGGCATCGCAGAAAAACGACAGGTGTTCGTGGTGATCGAACTCCGGATGGCTGAACAGCATATTGAAATCCTCTCCCGCACAGCCGGATCCCGGCGGCAGGTTCTGTCTTGTTTTTGTCGGTCTGGCTTGTGGCCAGGGTGTCGATTTCAGGTGTCCTCCCGAAGGATTGGTCGGGTTGCCCTTTTGGGGCTGGACGAAATTCAAGCTAATGCAAGTTTACGTGAACGTCAACCTTGGCGGCCGGCGGAATTGTGAACTTGTTTGATTTAATCATCTAACTGCCTGAGCACTGGTAAGAAAAAAACGCTTAATGGTGGTTTCTACCTATACGCGTTTTGCACTATCCGGCTTAGCTTCTTCAGATGTCTGTCGCCTCCTATCCTTATCAGTTTGATTCGCGGAAAGTCCGTTCCGAGTTCTTCCGCCTGCTCCCCATCTCATTCTTTGTGGTGGCGTTTGGTGCTGCCTTTGGTCTGGCCGCCATTCAGGAAGGGTTGACGCCGCTGCAGTCTATCCTGATGAGCACGACCGTGTTTGCCGGCGCTTCGCAGTTTGCGGCGGTGGATATCTGGGGGGCCGATGTTTCGGTTCTGCCTTTGATCGCCGTGGTTTTTGCCATCAATTCCAGGCACTTGCTGATGGGCGCCTCGCTTTACCCGATGCTGAGAGAAGTCTCGCCCGGACACCGCTACGCGCTTTTGTTGTTGCTCACAGATGCCAACTGGGCGGTCTCGGCCCAGGATTATCAGAATGGCAGGCGCAACCTCGAAGTGATTATCGGGGGTGGTCTGGTGCTGTGGCTGGCCTGGATTGTTGGTACAGCCCTGGGTGTCTACTTCGGCGGTTTGTTACAGAACCCCAAAGCCTTCGGGCTGGATATGGTGCTGGGTTGCTTCCTGCTGGCCATGGCACTGGGTGGCAATAAATCCCCGCGGGTGCTGGTCGCCTGGTGCGTTTCCGGCGCAGCCTCCCTTGCCGCCTGGAAATGGCTACCGCCCAATATGCACGTGGTGGTTGGCGCGATCGCTGGTGGTCTGGTCGGTTTGTTCTGGCTGGAACACAAAACCGAGGTGGCGGATAGCCAGCGGGAGGTGTCTGGTGACCATTGAAACTACCACCCTCGGTGTGCTGGCGCTGATCACTATCATGACCGTGGTGACACTGATTACCCGTTTTGGCGGCGTGTTCGTGATGTCGTTTGTGCGCATCAATCCGAGGGTAGAGAGTTTTATCAATACCATGGCCAGCTCGGTGCTGATCGCCATCATTGTACCCATGGCGGTGGGTGGCGATCTGGGTGCGCTGGCAGCACTGGTAGCCACGACGGTTTCCATGCTTGTGCTCCACAAGCCGCTTCCCGCTATCGCTATTGGCTTGCTGGCCGCTGCGACGGTTCGTTATTTGCTCTGATGTCGTCGGTGGGTGTGGTTGAAATCTGCTCAAGTTTTCGGTGATGGTGCCGTTAAGTGACCAAGTGTCACTGAGGTACCACTCCATGATTGCATCCAGCCAGATTTCGCTGTTTCAGGACAGCAGCCGCCAGGTCTCGGCGTTTGACAGTTCCCAACTGAGAATCCGCCAGTCTGCCGCCCCGGAGCCGCAGGGGCAGACCAATCGGGGCACCGAAGTGTCGCTGATCCGACAGGCGGCGTATCGCTACAGCAGCCAGGAGCAGATGGCCTTTTCCAGCACCAGTGAGGTGACCGGGGCCAACCGAGCGGCCACCTTCACCAGTTCAGAACTGGTCGAAAAGTCTTCAGAGCTGTTCCTGATGGGGCAGCAGGCGCTGATGGTCAGCCGAGCCGCCCTGGGGGGTGAAGCAGCCGCGGAATCGCCGAAGAGTCTGTCGGTTTCTGCCGGTCGCTATATGTTCTACTCCGAAAGCGAAACCCGCAGCTTCGCGTCGACTGGCAGTATTACCCTCGACAATGGTGAAACCATCGACTTTACCCTGTCGCTCAGGCAGTCCCAGTCGCGTAGCTATGAATATTCCGAGCTGATCCAGATTCAGGAGCGTCCCCTGACTGATCCGCTGGTGATCAACTTTGGTGCTTCTACCGCAAGACTGACCGACACCCTGTTTGAATTCGACATGACGGGCAACGGCGAGACTGCGCAGTTCGCCTCTCTGGGCGCGGGCAGCGGATATCTGGTTTTTGACCGCAATGGTAACGGTAAAGTGGACGATGGCAGCGAATTGTTCGGCCCGGAAAGTGGATCTGGCTTCAGCGAGCTGGCTGCGTTTGATGACGATGGTAATCGCTGGATAGATGCTAACGATGAGATTTTTCAGTCCCTGTCGGTGTGGGTACAGACGGCTGATGGCGGCCAGGATCTGCGCTCGCTGGCGGAGGTTGGTGTCCAGGCACTGTATGTCGACAGCGTGGACGACCGCTTCACTCTGACCAATCCTCAGGGCGTGCCCCTGGGGCAGATCAAGGCCTCTGGTATTTACCTGACCACTGACGGTGAAGTTCGGACTCTGGAAGAGCTGGACCTGGCGGAACAGAACACCGAGTCGGCCCCGGCGGTGGAAACCGTTCTTGGGGTTCGTAACGCTGAACCCGAGATGAGCGGCGCAGCTTCTGCACGAGAGGAAGCGATCCGCAATGCCATAGAAAAACTGAACGAAATTCGTGAGAAGCAGCAGGTGTTTATTGAGGCTTCAAAAGAGCAGGGCGAAGAAAAGTCCCCGCTGGATGGTTATCTGAAGATCATTGATAAATTGCGGCTGGAGTTGCTGAACAGCCAGGATGAGAAGAAGCAGGCAGCCAGTCGGTATCTGGAATTCGCCAAGCTTTGAACTTGATGCCGAAGCTGAGCCAGCTCTGGGTTGGGGGTGGCCTCCCAAAAACCGCTACAAGCACCCGCAATCGGGTCCAGCCAGCAATCACAGATTGCTGTCGTTCGGCTGCGTATGAAGCTTCGATTCATAAACACTTGCCTTACCCATGTGCGCTTCTCTCCGGCCATCCATGGCCTCCCACATTTTTGGGAGGCCACCCCCAACCCAGAGCCCCTAGCGCGCGGTTTCTTCGGGCATCGGGTTGGTGTCAAGCAAGGCCAGCTCGCCGAGTCCCGGTAATTTGATACCCAGCGCCATGGGATTGATACCCAGCGACAACCCCAGAATATTCACTTCCAGACCCTCTCGAACCCCGGCCAAGACACCGAAATATCCACCCAGGGATAGCTGATAGCCCGCGCCACCCGGGCTTGGGGCGATCAGCCGGTCACCCAGGTAGTCCTTGCCAATGGCGTGGCTGGGCAGGGCTACGTCGAAATCCGGCGTTTCCCGTATCACCCACGCTACGAAGGTGTTGCTGTTTGGCCCCGGCCAGGCTTCGTATTGGGTGGGGTAGGGATAATTTTCCACTGCCTGGTAGATCTGCGGAATCAAGGCCGCGGCTTTCTCTCCCCGAATATCTGCATACAGTTCCGGCCTGGCGCCGTACCAGTGTCTGTCCGGGTCGCCGGGGCGGGAATTGACCACGTAGGTGCGCCAGCCGGTGACCTCGTGCACCTGATAATAATCAGCGCCCTGTTCTTTGGTCGCAATCCAGGTATGTACCGCAAAGTAGCCTCGCCAGCTCCAGGCGCGTGCGCCATAGACCTGAATAATGGCTTCCTCCACCTGTTCGGGTCGAGGCGCTATACCGGCGCTTTCCCGGCTGGCGGTACGCCAGCTCTCCGCAACCTCAAGGCTGCTGCTGGCGGCCAACAGAAGGGGGCCGCCCAGAAGCAACAGCAGGGCGCCGAGCAGGCCCGCGGCGTATTTGAGAAGTCGTTTCATTTACAGGTCCGGTTCGAGTACTTCCAGCATGCTACAGGCGAGATGATACGCCTTTTAACGGTCAATGGATGAAGCAGGTTAAAGAATGGTAGTTTGCCCAAGCTCACGCTGGCTTCTAGGCTCAAGGTGTAAATATTCTTGAGTCAGGAGGCTGTCATGTCTGATCACCATGTCTACAAAAAAGTGGAAATCGTAGGCTCATCAAAGACGAGCATTGAAGATGCCATTCAGAACGCGCTGGATGAGTGCGGGAAAAGTATTCGCAATATGGAGTGGTTCGAGGTAACGGAAACCCGTGGCCACATTGTCGACGGAAAGGTCGGTCATTATCAGGTGGGCCTGAAAATCGGTTTCCGGATTGCCGATAGCTAAGCAAACTTAGCCGCTTCTTATGGCGCGGTGCCGGATGGTGGTCACCAGGTGATTCAAAAGCTCCCGAGCCTCGCCCTCATGCAGGCTGTGAAACTTGTCGTGCAGGACTCTCCGGTCGTGATCGGAAGCGCCGTGCCGGACTTCCTTCACCAGGTCCAGGTACTGGCAGGCGGCGAGGTGGGCCTTGATTTCCACGTCAATGAGCCGGGTGAGCAGTTCATCCACCGTTTCGTGACAGAAGGGGCGGTGCTGGTTCAGGTGATTTCGGGCGTCCAGCGCAGCGTTTCTGGCCTCCAGACGTAAGTCGTTGGCGGATTCACCGGTTTCGACAGTTCGCAGAAACTGCCCCAGGCGTTCGTGCAGAAGCCAGATGGCCGGCCAGGTCTTCTGGTAGGCTTCCATTTCCGTTTGGTAACGGGCTTGGTCCAGTGAGGAATGGCTGGTCGACGGGCTATGATCTGAGCGGTTGAACTGGCTGACCCGGATGTCATCCATTTCACGCCAGAGGGTGTCCGACCTTTCCCTCAATGCGCTGAGCTGGCTCTGGTTTTTGTTCCGTAACCGGGATGCCAGTATCAGGCTGAGAAGCGCCAGCACAAAGGCACCCAATGCCACCATCAGGGGTGGATCAAATGAGGTGAGTATGCTTCCTGGCAGACCGGTATCCATTGCCGTTCACCTGATTAAAGTCCGTCCTGGTCAATCAGTATACAGACTATTGCGGTGTTTGTTGTTTAAACGGCAGTAAGGTTTCCGCCTCTGCAAAATACCCTTGTACCTGCTCTGCTTCTTCCCGGATGAAGTCGGCAATGGCGTCCCGGAATCCGGGGTGCTGTATACCGTGCCAGGAATGGGTGATCACCGGTTCAAACCCCCGAACCAGTTTATGTTCGCCCTGGGCGCCGGCATCAAAATGTGTCAGCCCAAGCGCCAGCGCCAGCTCGATTCCCTGATAGTAACAGGTCTCGAAATGCAGGTGATTGTACTCGTCCAGACAGCCCCAGTATCGGCCGTAAAGTGTGATTTGCCCCGACAGAAACAGGGCCCCGGCGATCATTTCGCCCTGTTTGATCGCCATGATTACGTGCATATGCTCGGATAGCTGCCCTCTCAGTAACGTGAAAAACTGTTTGTTCAGGTATGGTCTCTGGCCCCGCTTCAGATAGGTGGCCTGGTAGAACACATAGAAGGCGGCAAGAACCTGGTCTGAAATATCCTTGCCATGGAAGCGGGCAAAGGTGATGCCCTGTTCCGCCACTTGCCGGCGTTCCTTGCGAATGGATTTACGCTTGCGGGAATTCAATGCCGCCAGAAAATCGTCGAAGCTGTGGTAGTTGTGGTTGTGCCAGTGGAATTGGCAGCCGATGCGATGCAGTTCATCGTCATGCGCCAGCAGTTGCTGGTCTTCGGCGTTGGGAAACAGCAGGTGCCAGGAGTGTGCCCCCAGGTGGTGTGTCAGGGTATCCAGCAAGTCGTGCAGGCGTTCGGGGGTCAGCTGTCGCCGGACCTCGGCGTCCAGCAGCAGCCGTGGTCCGGCAGACGGCGTGAACGGAATGGCGAGCAACAGCTTTGGATAATAGGGCAGGCCGTATCGCTGGTAGGCCTCGGCCCAGGACCAGTCGAACACATATTCACCCATGGAGTGGGTTTTCAGGTAGGCGGGTGCCAGGCCCACAATCCGGCCTTCGTGTTTGAATACCAGGTGGCTGGGGGTCCAGCCCGTTTCGGTGCGGGTGCAGCCGCTCTCTTCCAGTGCCTGAAAGAATTCGTATCGAAGAAACGGGTTGGAGACCCCCGCCAGTCGTTGCCAGTCCGATTTCGGGATGTCGGCAATACTGGCTCGGGTCTCCAGAGTGAGCTCGCGTGGCGCGTTTTCTGACATGGTTGGTTTCAGGTCGTTGACGAATACCTTCTACCATACGCCAGAACCCGCCATTTGATCACTCCTTGTCTTGCTTCCCACTGTTGCTACAGCGTTGCTGCATTTTTTCCTGCCACTGATTCATGCGTTTTTCCTGTTTGATCTGTCTTTCCTGGTGGATCTCCGCCCAGATCTGGCGCTGCTCCTCATTCAGTTTCAGGCGATCGGCCATTTCTGCCCGGTACGTTTCCCTCTCGGCCTGGCGCTCTTCACGGTTAAAGGGGCCTTTGCCTTCACGGAAGTTCTCGCACAGTTCCTGTTTGTCCCACTTGCCGTTCTGGTGGTGTTTGCCGTGCCGTTCCGCGAGAACAGCCGTGCTGGCGGCCATCAGACTTGCCATCAGTACACCGGCGGTTAACAGGGTGGTTTTTGCTTTCATGGGTCTTTCCTCGTCGTTGTTCACAATGGATGATGACCATGCTACGTCGGTGCAACGTCAGATGGTGTCAGGGCTACGTAAAGGTTCGGTAAAGGCCGGGAGCCCGCCCGCAGCGGTACAGAAGGGCCATGCTAGACTGTGGCCGTCACATCCCAGAGAGAAGACTATGCAGAACCGGGTACTGTTGATTGAAGATGACGACGAGTTACGGGAGCTGCTGGCCCGTTACCTTGCCAGCCAGGGCTTCAGTGTGCGTGAGGCCGCCAATGGTCGTGATGGACTGGCTCTCGCTCTGGGCCAGGATTGTGACATTGTGGTGCTCGATATCATGCTGCCCGATATCAATGGTCTGGATGTTCTGAGGCAACTTCGGGGCAAGACGCACCTACCCGTGATCCTGTTGACGGCCCGTGGCGATGAAACCGACCGAGTCGTCGGCTTTGAAGTGGGCGCCGATGATTACATTCCCAAGCCCTGCAATCCCAGAGAGCTGGTGGCGCGGCTTCAGGCCCTGCTTCGTCGTATCGCCTGGGATCAGAAAACCGAGGTAGACGCCAGCCGGACTTATGGCGACTTGCGGGTGGAGCCCGGCCAGCGCCGCATCTACCAGAATGACGCGCCCGTGGAACTGACGGGCACCGAGTATGAAGTGCTTCAGGTGTTGCTGGCCCATGCCGGCAGTGTGGTCCGCAAGACCGATCTCATGCAGTGGGCGCTGGGGCGCCGCCTTGAGGCCTACGACCGCACTCTGGATATGCACATCAGCAATCTTCGCAAGAAACTGGGCAATGATGACCCACCCCGCATCGAGACGGTGCGAGGACTGGGATACAGCTACCGGATACCCACATGATGAAGCGTTTCATGTTTCCTCTGTTCTGGCGGATTTTTCTATCCATCTGGCTGGCCATGGCGGTAACCGTGGTGGCCAGCCACCTTGCCTCGCGTTATCTGTTGGACCGGGAACGGCAGGCGATTGAACGCCAGGTGGGTTTACAGGAACTGGCTCGCGAAGCTCTAGTCATTCGTGAACAGCGGGGTCGGGGGGATGCCTGGCGCTTTTTGCGTTCGGAAGGTGAACGCCTGGATTTGCACCTGATGCTGATCGAAAAGGAGCAGGGCCAGCATCGACTGCCCCGGGCGATTCGGGAACGTATACAGTCCGGTTGGTACCCCCACAAACCAGCCGTTCTGGATCTGCAGGAGGGCTATCAGCTAGTTGCCTGGCCCCGGATGGGCGGCGATGGTTGGCTGGACCCGAGAATGTTCCGGTTTGTGGAGATGGGGCTGGCGTTCCTGTTGATCTCCCTGGCCTGTTGGTGGATTGCGCGAATGGTCTCGCGGCCGTTGAGACACATGGAGGGAACCGCCCGGGCGATTGCCGGGGGGGATACTGGTCTGCGGGTTGCTGGTCGCATTGCCCGGCGCCGTGATGAAGTGGGCCAGTTGGCGACGGCATTCAACGGTATGACAGACCGGCTGTGCCAGCTGCTGGACCGTCAGAACCAGCTGTTGCGGGATATCTCCCATGATCTTCGTACCCCGCTGGCACGCCAGCGGGTGGCGATTGAACTGGCTTCGGACAGCGGCGCCGATGAGGCATTGATGACCAGTATTCTGCGCCAGAACGAGCGGCTGGAAACCATGACCGGCCAGATTCTGACCCTGTACCGGGTGTCCGAGAACGGCGATGATATGGCGCGTGAGCCGGTCAAGCCGATGGTCCTGGTCAATCACGTGCTTCAGGATGCCGCCGATTATGCTGAGCACCAGCGCGTGGACTGCAAACTGGTGGCCTCGGAGGAGAGCAAAGCGGTGTCTGTGCTTGGCGACGGTGGTTTATTGCAGCGTGCGTTTGATAACGTGCTGCAAAACGCCCTGGATCACACGCCGCCGGGCAAATCGGTGAAGCTCTCTCTGTCCACGGGCAATGAGAGAATCCGTTTGATCGTCGCTGATGAGGGACCGGGTGCTCCTGAAGACCTGCTACAACACTTGTTTGAGCCTTTTTTCCGGGCTGACAAATCCCGTGGTGGCAAAGGTTGGGGGCTGGGGCTCGCTATTGCCCGTGATATCATTCAGGCCCACAACGGGCACATCAGTGCCCGCAACCGGGACGAGGGTGGCCTGGAAGTGATCCTTGAGCTACCGGTCTTTGTCGGAGGCTGAGGAATCGGCGTTCGGGCTTTGATCCGGTGCGTTGTCACTGCCCGGTTTCAGCTTGCTGGCGGCAGAAAAATCAATGCCTTCCTGCAGCTCGTCCTCATCAAACCGGATGCCGCAGGCGGCCTTACGTATCCGCGCAGGGGCCGCGGTCCCGGGTTGGGTCTGTTCGTTGTCTTCGGTCGTCATAGGATCGCCCATGAGTAAGGATTACCCGATTCCTGCAGGATACCTTGAGCGGGAAACGGAAGTGAAGAAAAGCCGTTTTATTGCCCGAGTGTATCCCGTCAGTGACCGGGACGACGTACGAACATACGTTGACCAGGCCCACCGTGACTACCCCGATGCCCGTCATGTCTGCTGGGGGTATCAGATCGGCCGGCCCGGCTCTGCGGCCGAGGCTGCCATGAATGATGATGGTGAGCCTTCCGGAACCGCCGGCAAACCCATTCTGGGCGTGATCCAGCACAAGGATATGGGAGACGTGCTGGTGATCGTTATCCGCTATTTTGGTGGTATCAAGCTTGGAGCCGGTGGCCTGGTTCGGGCCTATGCCGGCGCCGCTGAAAGTGTCTTGTCCGCCGTTGACCGCGTGGTGCAGCAGGCACGTGTGCAGGCAACGGTGCAGTTCGGGTTTGCCGATGAGCAACCGCTGCGGCACTGGTGCGACGGGCATGAAGGGCGCATCGACGCGATTTCCTATACTACGCGGGTGACAGCCAGCGTTTCCTTGCCCGTGGCTCAGCAACAGGACTTCAGCGCGTTTTGCGAGTCCCAGAAGATGGATTACCGTTTTGAAACCTGACTGACTGAGGCAGGCCGGTAGCCCTGGGCACGCGTATACTGGAGACATATGGGAACAACGGAGTTAAGCCTATGCGTATTATCATGATCGCTGCTTTGGCGTTGGCCATCACCGGCTGTGCCAGCAATGTGGTGACCGACTACAATCCAGCCACCGTTTTTGGCAATTACAGCAGCTGGGCCTTTGCCAGCAACGCCCAGGACTCTGGTTTCACCTCGCTGGATGACGCCCGGGTTCGGGACGCGGTAGAGCGCGAGCTGAACCGGAAGGCCATGAAAAAAGTGACGGAAACTGAAGCTGATCTTCTGATCAGCTGGCAGATTGTGGCCGAGGAACGGCTTGAGCAGGTAGGCGTTGGCCTGGGGTTCGGGTTCGGCCATGGCAACTTCGGCTGGGGCCTCTCATCGCCGCCACCAGTGCGAGAGGTAACCGAGGGCAAACTGGTGGTGAGAATGGTTGATCGGACCACCGAGGAAGTGGTCTGGCAAGCCGCGAGTCGACGCTATCTCAATGAAAACCAGTCGCCGGAAACCCGTCGGAAACTGATTGACGAGGTTGTCTCGGAAATGTTTTCCAAATACCCTCCGGGCCTGAACTGATTGCAGATAAAGGCGTAATCATGGGTATGAACAAGCGCAAGGGCGGCCTTGTGTTCTCCACGGACCAGGGGCGGATGTGCCCGGAGTGCCGTAACCCGGTGGATGACTGCACCTGCCGGGGAGCGCCGAGGCCGGCCGGAGACGGTATTGTGCGCGTCAGCCGGGAGACAAAGGGGCGCAAAGGCAAGGGCGTGACCCTGGTGACCGGTATTCCGCTCGACGACAAAGAACTGAAAGCCTACGCCAAACAGCTAAAGGCCAAATGCGGTACAGGTGGTACAGTAAAAGACGGCGTGGTGGAGATACAGGGCGACCAGCGAGATATTCTGGTGCCGTTACTGGAGCAGAAAGGCTGGACCGTCAAGCGCGCGGGCGGCTAACGTTCTGAAACTACCACAGTTGATCAATCAGGGGAGGCAGGCATGCACATAGCGGTACTTGGGGCAGGCGTCGTTGGTATCACCACCGCGTGGTACCTGCAGAAACAGGGGCACCAGGTAACCGTGGTCGACCGACAGAACCAGTCAGGGCTGGAAACCAGCTACGCCAATGGCGGGCAGGTATCGGTGTCCCATGCCGAGCCGTGGGCCAATCCTTCGGCGCCCCTGAAAGTCGCAAAATGGCTTTTCCAGCCGGATGCCCCACTGTTGTTCCGGCCGCGGATGGATCTTTACCAGTGGCGCTGGGCGCTGTCGTTCCTGGCTCAGTGTACCTCTGCCAAAGCCGCCCATAATATCCGCCAGATGGTCAATCTTGGCACTTACAGCCGTACATGCCTGCAGTCACTGCGAGACGAACTGAATCTCGATTATGACCAGTTAGCCAAGGGCATTCTGCATTTCTACACCAACCCTGCCGAATTCGATGCGGCTCTGGAACCTTCCCGCATCATGCGTGATCTGGGCTGTGACCGTCAGGTTATCGATGCTGGTCGTGCGGTTGAGCTGGAGCCGGCCCTTGAACCGATCCGTCATCGTATTGCCGGCGCGACTTACACCGCCGATGACGAAAGCGGCGATGCCCGAAAGTTTACCCAGGCTCTGGCTGAGAAATGTAAAGAAGCCGGGGTGGCTTTTGAATACGGCACCGAAGTGCTGGGTTTTGATCGCGCGGGTGACCGGATCCTTGGAGTGCTGGCGCTCAAGGACGGCAAACACCACACCCTTCGGGCGGACAGCTATGTGTTGAGCCTGGGCAGTTTCAGTGCGGTACTTGCCCGCCAGCTCGGGATGTTCCTGAATATCTATCCGGCCAAGGGCTACTCTATTACCGTGCCGGTGAAAAACGAAGAAGCGGCCTTTAACGTCAGCCTGACCGACGATGAATACAAGCTGGTTTACTCGCGCCTGGGCGACCGAATGCGTGTCGCTGGCACGGCAGAACTGAACGGTTACCGTCGCGACCTGAACTTTACCCGTTGTCGGGCGATTGTCCGTCGGGCTGCGGAAGTCATGCCCGAGGCTGGCTATTGGGATCAGGCCGAATTCTGGACCGGTTTGCGGCCCGCAACGCCATCCAATGTGCCCTACATCGGTAAAAGCCACTTCAGCAATCTGTACCTCAATACCGGGCACGGTACCCTGGGCTGGACCCACTCCTGTGGCTCGGCGGCCGCTCTGGCGGATATTGTGGCTGGCAAGAGTCCCGAGGTGGACTTCACCTTCTCCGGTCTCTGAGCAGCCGACGATTCCGGCAGTGCACAAATAAAAACGCCGGCGTCTGTTGCCAGGACGCCGGCGTTTTTGCTTCCCCGGAAGATTAGTCTTTCAACTGATCTCGAATCAATTTCTTGTTGATCTTGCCGACGCTGGTCTTGGGAATGTCTTCCACAAAACGCATCTGCTCGGGAATCGCCCATTTATTAATGTCGCCACTGTCGACAAACTGTTGCAGGTGCTGCTTGATATCCTGCTCAGAGATGGATTCTCCGGGCTTCAGGGTGATCAGGGCGTAGGGACGTTCCCCCCATTTCTCATCGGGCACACCTACCACCGCAGCCCCGGCAACGGCAGGGTGCTGGCTGATCATGTTCTCCAGGTCGAGCGACGACAGCCATTCGCCTCCGGTCTTGATCACATCCTTGATGCGGTCTTTGATGGTCAGCGTGTTGTCCGGCTCCATGGAGGCGACATCACCGGTGTGTAACCAGCCGCCTTCCCACAGTTCCTCGCCTTTGTCCGGCTGTTTGAAGTAGCTCTGGGTCAGCCAGGGGGCCCGGGCGACCACTTCACCTTTGGCTTCGCCATCATGGGGTACCGGTTTGCCATCAGGATCGACAATTTCCAGTTCCACCATGGGCACGGCTTTACCGGTCTTCACCCGGATTGCGGTTTGCTGCTCCAGGGGCAGTTCAAGATCCGCCGGGGAGAGGTGCGTGGTGCTCAGCAGCGGGCAGGTTTCCGACATGCCGTAGCCGGTGAACATCTTGATGCCCAGTTTCGCCCCCGCATCGCACAGGCCTTTGGTCAGGGCGCTGCCACCGATGAGCACATGCCAGTTGCTCAGGTCGGCGGTCTTGATGGACTCGGTGGCCATCATCATCTGCATGATGGTGGGCACGCAGTGGGAGAAGCTGACTTTGTGCTCCTTGAGCAGATCCACCAGCAACTCGGGTTCATAGCGACCGGGATAGACCTGCTTTATTCCCATCATGGTGGCCGCGTAAGGCACGCCCCAGGCGTGAACGTGGAACATGGGCGTAACCGGCATATACACCGAGGATGAACGCAACAGCGGCATTTCGTCGAAATGGGAGATGCTGCCGGCCATGGAAAGCGTATGCAGTACCAGCTGGCGGTGGCTGAAATACACGCCTTTCGGGTTACCGGTGGTGCCGGTGGTGTAGAAAGTGGTGGCGACGCTGTTCTCGTCGAAATCGGGGAAGTCGAAGTGGTCGCTGGCCCCCGCGAGCAGGGCTTCGTACTCGCCGTGGGTGTCGAAAGAGGCGTTGCCCGGCTTGTCGCTGTCGGTTACCTGAATCCAGGTTTTGACGGTTTTGATCTCGTCTTTCACGCCCTCGATGATGGGCAGGAAGTCATCGTGCACCAGTACCGCGTCGTCTTCGGCGTGGTTCATGGTGTAAACGATCTGCTCCGGCGACAGGCGCACGTTGACCGTGTGCAGTATGGCGCCAATCATCGGAATCGCAAAGAAACACTCAAGGTACCGTGGGGTATCCCAATCCATCACAGCCACGGTATCGCCGGGTTTGATACCGGCGTCTGTCAGGGCATTGGCAAGTCGATGGATGCGTTCGACAAGGTCCTTGTAGGTGTACTTGCTGCGATCGGCGTAAACGATTTCCTGGTCCGGGTTGTAGCGGGGGCCGGACATCAGTAACCGCTTGATCAGGAGCTGGTACTGGTGGGCATTGTCAGCCGGTTTGAGAATTCGGGGTTGAGCCATGTTGTTGTCCTCTTTCTCTGCTTATGTTTGTTGTCACGGTAAGAAAGACGGGCTGAGTGGGGCTTATCCGTAGGTACAGAGATAAGCAGTATCGGCATCCGTTTTTGCTTTGAAGCTTGCTTGCCCCGCTACCTCAAAGCTCTCGCCGGCGCCGAAGGTTTGCCAGTCTTGCTGGCCTGGCAGCAGCACGGTCAGTTCACCGCTGACGACCGTCATGGTTTCTTTTTCTGAGGTGCCGAATTCGTATTCCCCGGCACTGATAACACCGATTGTGGCAGGCAGTGTGCTGGACTGGAAAGCCACTGATTTTACCTTGCCATCGAAGTATTCATTGACTGTCAGCATGTCTGGTATTCCTTGAAATGGTTTGCAGCCTACTATACTGGAAATTCCTGTGCTGCCAATCACAAACTATTGGTTTGAGGTACCTTTTCCAGTTCGGGTTGGCTGCCCGTGCTTGAGCTCCTCGAGCCCGCTATTGAGTTTGTGGGTAACCGGGTCGTATCGTTCCTGCAGCTCATCCTTGATGGTGCCGGCCCAGAGTTTGGCGCCGGTGAAATAACCGGCCCGGCCTATGACATGAGCGGCGATCGGAGCTGTCAGAAAAATGAAGATAACAATGGCAACCGCCCGCGCGGCCACGGTACTGTCCCCGAAATAGAACGCCACGCCACCCATGGTCATCATGGCGCCCAGGGCACCGGCTTTGGTGGTGGCGTGCATGCGGGTGGGAAGGTCGGGCAACCTCAGAACGCCGATGGCGGCCAGTACCATGAAAGCAGCGCCCACCAGGAGCAGGACCGATACCAGTATTTCAATCATTCTTTACGCCTCCCCGCTCGACGAATCTGGCGAAGCCGATGGCTGCCAGAAAGGCAGTCAGAGCGATAACAATGGCAACATCCAGAAAACTGGCCACGCCGGTGTCAATCGCGTGCACTCCCACATAGCCGACCACGATGGAGGCGATCAGCTCCAGTGCGACCACCCGGTCCGGCAGGGATGGCCCCCGGGTGAGCCGAATGAAGGCGAAGAGCAACGCCAGTGACAGCATGAGATAGACAATATTGATCACCACATTCAGCATGACTGGCCTCCTAGCGCGTCACCTTCAGGATTCGGCGTTCGAGTTCTCTCAGGTCGCTTCTGAGCTGCTCTTCGTCGTGAAGAAACATGGCGTGGATAAACAGCACCTTCCGATCGTCAGAGACATCCAGGCTCAGTGTTCCGGGTGTGAGAGAAATGACACTGCTGACAAACAGAATTTCCATGTCGGTCTCAGCCCGGAGCGGAAACGCGATCACCCCCGGCTTCATATGCCAGACGGGCGTTGCGATGTCATAGGCGACCCGCAGATTCGACTTCACCAGTTCTTTCAGGAAATACACCAGGAAAGCGGCGAGACGGGGAATCCGGCGGGAATACCCTTTCAACACCGGCACCTGTTTCTGCAGCACCATGAGGGCGACGTAGCCAAAGATAAAACCTGCCAGCAAGTTCATGGCCGTGATGCTGCCCGTGAGGGTTACCCAGGCCAGAGCCAGCAGTAAATTCCAGAACAGGCCGATCATTCAGGCTGCCCTCCCAGAACGGCTGCGATGTAAAGCTGCGGGTTCATCAGCTGTTCGGCGGCGGATTCTGCAAGCATGTATATGGGCTGACCATAGAGGCCGATAATCAGAGTGCACACCGCAAGCGCCACCACCGGGGTGTAGTAGGCCCAACTGCGTTGGTCTTTGATGTCACCATTGAGCCGTCTGGTGTCGGTAACGTGCTCGGGGACTTTCTTCCAGAACACTTCCGCCCAGATCTTGATCATGGAGTAGAGCGTCAGCAAGCCCACCAGCAGGGCCACCGCTGCGATAAGGTATTCACTGGATTCCAGTGTGGCACGGACAACAACGAACTTGGCGAAAAAACCGGATAAAGGCGGAATGCCGGCCAGCGACAAGGCCGGGATCAGGAATAACAGCGCCAGATAAGGTCGCTGCCGATACACGCCACCCAGGTCTTTCAGGTCATAACTGCCCAGCAGGCGGTAGGTGATGCCGCTCACCAGGAACAGATTCGTTTTAACGATGATGTGGTGCATGATGTAAAACACGCCGCCAATCAGTGCCAGGGGCGTAAACAGCGCCAGTCCCAGCAGCATATAGCCGATCTGGCTGACGATGTGGAAGGATAGAATCCTCCGGAACTCGAACTGCGCGGCAGCGCCGAGCACACCGGTCAGCATGGTCAGAGCGGCCGCCCAGAGCAGGATGGTGTGGGTGTACTCCACATCCTGGGTGAAAATCAGGGTGAATACCCGATAGAGCGCATACACCCCGACTTTGGTCAGCAATCCCGCGAACAGAGCTGAGACCGCGACCTGAGGAGTGTGGTACGAGGCCGGGAGCCAGAAAAACAATGGGAATGCCGCTGCCTTGATACCGAACGACACCATGAACATGAGCGACACCACCGTGATCATGCCTGGATCATCAACCCGACTTACCTTCTGGGCGATATCCGCCATGTTGAGGGTGCCCACCATGCCGTACAGCAGGCCAACGGCCGACAGGAAGAGGGCCGATGAAAACAGGTTCAGGGTAACGTACTTGATAGCGCCTTCCATCTGGGCACGCTCGCCACCGAGGGTGAGCAGGGCAAAGGATGCCAGCAGCATGACCTCAAACCAGACGAAGAGGTTGAATATATCGCCGGTCAGAAAGGCGCCAGCGACCCCGGCAAGCAACAGGTGCATCAGCGGGTAGTAGCCGAACCTTTCATGGCCCGGAGGCGTTGAAGCCAGAGAATAGATAGCGATGGCGAGCCCGATAATGCCAGTCAGCACAATCATGATGGCGCTGAGGATGTCCGCTACCAGCACTATGCTGAACGGCGCCGGCCAACTGCCCATTTCCACCACCAGAAAGCCTTTGTCGATGGTTGAACGCATCAGCCAGATGCTGGCGACCAGTAAAAGAGCGGTGGCCACCACGCTAACCAGACGTTGCAGCTGAACCGATCGCCACAAAGCCAGGGATAGAGCGCCCGCAGTCAGGGGGATAAGAATCGGGAGAACAACTTCCAGGTTCAAGTGTCGGTATCCTTCATCTTGTCCAGATCGTCGGTGCCCACCACCTCATACGCCTTGCGGATCAGAACCACAGCGAAGGCCAGAACGCTGAACGCGATCACAATAGCGGTAAGGATGAGAGCTTGAGGCAATGGATCCGCTACTGCTCCCGCTACCTGCTTTGCGCCGTCAGCGATGAGTGGCGGAGCGCCTCGGGTTAAACCCGAAACCACGAAAATCAGCAGGTTTGCCGCATTGCTCAGAATGATCAGGCCAATAACGATTTTCACGATGGAGCGCCTGAGCATCATGTAGATACTGGCCGCGAACAGGGCGCCAACCACAAGGGCCATCACGCTTTCCATAGTGAGCTTCTCCATTTCGTAGCCTGTGTTCGAATCATCCCTCAACCTCCATCAGACCGATCAAAAATGCCATCAGCGTTCCCAGCACCGCCAGATACACACCAATGTCGAAGACCAGAACGGTTGATAGTTTCAGGTAGCTGTCTCCAGGCAGCGGAAGCTCCCACCAGTGGGCAGTCAGCATGGCCTGGCCGGAAAGCAGGGCCGGAATGGTTGAGGCCAGTCCGAACAGCAGGCCGGCTGCCAGGAGATCTTTGGGGTGCACCCTGAGGAGTTTCCGGGTAGCTTGCGCGCCGAAGGAGAAGGCATAGAGGACAAACGCGCTTGCGGCGACCAGGCCGCCGATGAAGCCGCCGCCAGGTTCATCGTGCCCGCGCAACAGCAGGAAAACCGAGAACATCAGTTGCAGCGGCATGATCGCCAGTGCCGCGGTGTGAAGGATCAGGGTATTGGGTTTCATGACTTGTACTGATCCTCCGCCCTGAGCTTGATCATGGAGTAGACGCCAATTGCTGAAAGGCCCAGTACAAAGATTTCTCCGAGGGTGTCCAGTTGCCGGAAGTCCACCAGAATGACATTGACGATATTCTTGCCAAACGCCAGGGTGTAGCTGTTTTCAACGTAGTAACTGGAAATACTGTCAAAGTACTGAATATCCAGTACCGCCATCATAATGAGTGTCATCACCACGCCTGCAAACACTGCGACAGACAGGTCCCGGTAACGTTCCCAGGAAGAGGAGAGCTTGGCGAACGGTGGCAACCGAAACAGTACCAGCACCAGCAGGATGACGGTGAGCGTTTCCACCAGCAGTTGGGTGATACCCAGATCCGGGGCACTGAAGTGAATGAAGGTCAGGGCCACACCAAACCCTGCAACCCCCAGCGACGCCACAGAACTAAGGCGGGATCGGGTGACACAGGCAAAAACCGTCGCCGCGACAATCAGCAGCGCGATGCCCCATTCGTAGAAAAAACTGTCGCTGAAGTCGAAATCCAGCTGCAGACCGTGCCGCGTCAGCAGCGTGAAGCCCGTCAGAGAAAACGTGACAAGAACCAGAACCAGTAAATAGGTGCCGAGCACGCCGTTCTGCAGGATTCGTGTCTGCCAGCCAGCAACCTGACTGATCCCTTCCATTAAGCGGAAATAACCGGCTTCCGGGCCGAATCGGCTGGCTGCGGTATTCATCGCATACAGGGTTGGCTGAAGTCTGTGCCAGGCCGCCACGAGGAACGAACCTGCCAGGAGACTGAGACCGGAAAGCATCAATGGAATGTTAATGCCATGCCAGAGGGCGAGGGCAGTTTCCACCGGGTAGCCGGAAATGGCCGAAATAGCCGCATCCAGAACCAGACTGGCGGGTAAAGATGGCATGACGCCGAAGATCAGGGCCAGCAGTGTCAGCACACCGGGGCCGACGAGCATCGCAAACGGAGCCTCGTGGGGCAGTTTGGGTGTTTTGACAACCGGGCCGAAAAAAGGCTTGATAATCACCAGGCCGGCGACGGCTACCACAAGAATGGCCGAGAGAACGGCTGCCACCAGCAGCCCGGTTTGCCATACCGGCGCATTCAACAACGACTCCAGCAACAGCTCCTTCGCCACGAAACCGAACAACGGCGGCAGGCCCGCCAGCGATAAGGCCGTGAGGCCGGTGATCACGGCTGTTTTGGGCATGCGATGCCTGAGGCCGCCCATCCTGGTAATGTCTTTGGTGCCGGTTTCGTGGTCCAGTGCGCCGGCGAGCATAAACAAGGCGCCCTTATACAGCGAGTGGGCCACCAGGAAACAGATGAAAGCTGTGATGGCCAGTTCCGTCCCCACGCCCACCAGCATGGTCAGGGTGCCCAGCGCCATCACCGTGGAATAGGCCAGAACCTTTTTGATGCCGGTGCTGCTGTAGGCAAGATAGGCGCCGGTGAGCATAGTGACGGCACCAAACACCAACAGCGAGCCGCTCCAAAGCATGTCTCCGTCCATTGACGGGTTCAGGCGGGCCAGCAGATACACACCCGCCTTCACCATGGTCGCAGAATGCAGGTAGGCCGAAACCGGGGTGGGCGCAGCCATGGCGTTTGGTAGCCAGAAGTGGAAAGGCGCCTGCGCGGATTTGGTAAAGGCGCCAATCAGTATGCAGACTGCTGCCGCGGTGTAATACGGGTGCTCATGAATGGACAGTTCTGACGCCAGAAGGCCCGAGAAGGAGGAATCCCCGGTGATAAAAATCAGCAGGATCAGGCCCGCCATCAACACGAGCCCGCCACCTGCGGTTACGAACAGGCCCTGGAGGGCAAACTTGCGCGCTTCGGTATCTTCATGGTTGAAGCCGATCAGCATGTAGGAGGTGATGCTGGTCAGTTCCCAGAACACAAAAAAGGTAATGAGGTTGTCCGAGAGTACCAGCCCGAGCATCGAGGCCATGAACGACAACATGATGACGTAGAACCTTGCCAGGTCTTTGTGGCCTTTAAGATAGGAGCCTGCATAGATCAGAATGAAGGTGCCGATGCCGCTGATCAGAAGGGCGAACACCAGGGACAGGCCATCAACCATGAAGTCCAGGGTAATCCCGAGGCCTGGCATCCAGGGCGTTTCAAGCAGGAGCTTTTCACCACCACGGATCGCGGGAATCAGGCTGGCGAAGTAGGCGGTGAGGGAGGCGGGGAGAAGAGCCAGTACCCAGCCGATGTAACTGCCTGCCAAACGATATAGCGCCGGTACCGCGACCGCCAGCATAAAACCGGATAGCACAGCCAGTAACATCATGGGAGAGGACTCCTTAAAGACCTGACTTTACGGGTATTGAAATATATCGGTGCCGGTAGCCTTTTGATTTATACGATTGTTTTGAACAAAAGGCTCACTGAGCCCTTGAATGAAAAGGGCTTATTGATCCCAGGTCTGACCGCGAGTTTTCTCAGAGGTTCTGACTTCCAGGTGCATGGCGGCCTTTGCCAGGAAGTTGGCACTGATGGGCGCCGTCATGAACAGGAACGCCGTGATCAGGATTTCCTCGATCCCGATGCCTCGCCCAAGCGTGCTGAAGTAGATCACGGAGCTGATCACGATAGCGCCAACGCCAACCGTGGTGGCTTTGGTAGGGCCGTGTAGCCGGGTGTAGAAATCCGGCAGTCGAGCCAGACCAATGGCACCGATGAGAGTAAAAACGCCACCGATAATCAGCATGGCGGAAATGGCGTATTCAGCGAAGGTGCTCATAGGGTGTCCTCCGGGTTATTCAATGACGCTGCCGCGCTTGAGGTATTTGGCCATGGCGACGGTTCCAACAAATCCCATAACCGCAATCAGCAGCGCAGACTCAAGGTACATGCGTGTTTTTAGCGTGATGCCCAACAGAATGATCAATGCGATGGCGTTAATGTAGAGGGTGTCCAGCGCCAGTATCCGGTCCGGCGCATCCGGGCCCTTGATCAGGCGGTACACGTTCAGCAAGGCGGCCAGCGTGACCATGGCAATGGTGATGTAGAGCGCGGTTAGCATCATTGGAACATCTCCAGCAAAGGCTTTTCGTACCGGTTCCGGATGGTGTCGATGACTTCCTGCTCGTCCTCGGCGTCCAGGGCATGAATCAGCAGCAGTGTGTTGTCATCGCTCACATCCGCGCTAACGGTGCCCGGCGTCAGGGAAATGGTGCTGGCTAGAATGCTGATAGCCAGCGGATCCTTGAGTTCCAGGGTGTAGCAGATGAACATCGGGCGTGGTTCGCGAGGGCTCAGTATCAGCCTTGCCACATCAACGCTGGCGACCACAATGTCCCACAGAACCCGCAACAGGTAGGCGGGTGTCTTCCAGGCCTTGAGCAAGGTGGGTGGATCTGGCCAGAAACCCTGGGTCATCAGGGGGATTATCCAGGCCAGGATCAGCCCAAGAACAATACTGCCGCCACTGATGCCGTCACTCAGAAACTGCCACATGACGAACAGGGTCAGGCTCAGCCAGGGGTGGGGAAACCTCAGTCGATCAAGCATCAGTCATCCTCCCCGACCATAGGCATCTGCAGGATTTCGATATAGGCATTGTTATTGTGTAGCTGTTCGGCCGTTGCATCGGTATAGCGTGTTATTGGACCGGCAAACACGACCAGGACGATCGCCAGTGCGGTGAGCGCGCCTGCTGCTACAGAAATCCGACCATTCAATGGGTCCGGCTTTTCCAGGTGGCCGTCGACGGTTCGCCAGAAAACAATACTGCCGGCCCGACTGTAGGCAATGATTGTGAGGAAGCTGCCAACCAGCAGCACTGACCAGAGCCAGGCCATTTCGAAACCGGGCTCAACGGACTGTAGAATCAGCAGCTTGCCAATGAAGCCGCTGAGCGGAGGCAACCCGGCGGCGGCAACGGCACCGATCAGAAACAGCACGCTCAGGAAGGTGCGGTTATGCATCCTGGGCGCGGTGATGATGCGATCGTTCGCGCTGCCGCGCTGATTGGCTATCAGTTCCGATACAAGGAACAGGCCGCCGACGGTCCAGGTCGTGCTGAGCATATAGAACAGGGCGGCAGACAGGCCGGCTTCGGAGCCCAGAGAGATGGGAGCCAGCAGGGTACCCACGGATATGATTACCTGCCAGGCCACAAGCGTCTTCAGGCTACCAGAGCCCAGAGCGCCTATGACGCCCATGGCCAGGGTGGCCAGAGCGATCGGGAACAACCAGTCCATGCCGAGATTGGCGAGCTCACCGGCTTCGTCGCCAAACACCAGCGGGTACACCCGCAGGATGGCGTAGATGCCCACCTTGGTCATGACCGCAAACAGAGCCGCAACGGGCGCCGTGGCTTTGGAGTAGGCACGGGGCAGCCAGAAACACAGCGGCAGAATGGCGGCCTTCAGGCCAAAGACTACCAGCAGCATCATGCCGCCGGCCTTGACGATATTCAGGCTTTCACCGGTTACCTGGGGAACCTTGACCGCAAGGTCTGCCATATTCAGGGTGCCGGTGACGCTGTAGATCATGCCCACACTGATCAGGAATATCGCCGAGCCGATCAGGTTGAGAACCACGTAGTGGAGGCCAGGTACAGTCCTTATGGTGCCTCCACCATGCATCAGCAAGCCGTAGGAGGCGATCAGAAGCACCTCGAAGGCAACGAAAAGGTTGAACAGGTCACCGGTCAGGAAGGCGATGTTGAGGCCCATCAACTGGAACAGGAACAGGGCGTGGAACTGTCGGTTACCCTCATCGGCGCCGCCGATGGCATAGAGGTGACAGAACAGGGCCAGAACAGAGGTCATGACCAGCATCAGCGCGGCCAGCCGGTCCAGAACCAGGACAATCCCGAACGGCGGCTGCCAGTTGCCAAAAGCATAAATGCGGTAACTGCCGTCGTTTGCCAGCACCAGAAGGACTATGGCCGAGACCAGGATCAGCACGGTGGTTGCCAGTGCCAGGGTTCGGCGCAGCGTGATGGGGGCATAGCCCATCAGTGCCTGCAGAATGCCGCCAAGCAGAGGAATCAGAATCGGAGCGGTAAGCCAATGGTTCATTTACCGGTTACCTCCTCGTCTTCCTGCTCCGGTGCTGGCGATTTATAGGGTTGCTTGCCATCAACATGGTCATCTTCGTTATCCGCAAGGTTTCGTAGCGACATCACCACCACAAAGGCTGTCATGGCGAAGCCAATCACGATGGCCGTTAAAACCAGCGCCTGCGGCAGTGGGTCGGCATAGCTTTCCGCAGTGCCGATAATCGGTTGCTTGCCGGTAGCCAGCCGGCCAGTGGAGAACAGGAAAAGGTTTACCCCGTAAGACAGGAGTGTCAGGCCAACCACCACGGGGAACGTGCGCGCCCGCAGCAGCAGATAAACGCCGGAGGCGGTCAGGGCACCAATCACCAATGCATAGACAAGTTCCATTACGCGCCCTCCCTCTTACTCTTGATGGCCGAATGCGGCGATATGCGGCCAATGGTCACCAGCGCCAACAGGGTGGCCCCGATTACCGTGAGATAAACACCCAGGTCGAAGACCAGTGCTGAGGCTACCTCGAACTTGCCGACTACCGGCCAGGTGATATAGCCGAATGTTGAGGTCAGGAACGGATAGCCGAAGGCCAGGCTGGCCGCGCCGGCAATGGTTGCGAACAACAGGCCCAGGCCAATGACGTTGTGATATTTGAACGGAATCCGGTCCTGGGTCCAGTTCAGGCCACTGGCAATGTACTGGAGGATCAGGGCTATCGAGGTGATCAGACCCGCGATAAATCCGCCGCCGGGCAGGTTGTGGCCACGCAGGAAGATGAATGCCGACACCATCAGGGACAGCGGCAACAGTGGCCGGGCAATCAAGCGCAGCATTAACGGGTAGGCATCCCGTGACCAGGCATGGCCTTCGCCATCACTGGGTGGTGGCGTCAGCGGCGTATTTTTCAGCAGCGCGTAAATGCCCAGGGCAGCAATCGCCAGAACGGTGATTTCGCCCAGGGTATCAAAGCCCCGGAAGTCCACCAGGATGACGTTGACCACGTTGGTGCCGCCACCGCCCGGTTTGCTGTTCTCAAGGAAGAAATCGGAAATCGAACTGAACGGGTGCGTTAGCATGGCCAGGGTAACCAGGGTCATACCAATACCGGCAATCCCCGCGATGGCGATATCCCGGAAGCGGCGTTTCAGCGGTGTCTCCACTGGCGTCCAGCCCGGCATGTAGTAAAGCGCCAGCATAAGTAGAACAATGGTCACGACTTCCACGGACAGTTGGGTCATGGCCAGGTCGGGCGCCGAGAAGCGGGCAAACGCCAGTGCAACGATCAGGCCGACCACGCTCAGCACAACCAGCGCGTAAAATCGCTGCCGGTGCACGGCTGCCGTCAACAGGGCACAAATGATCAGTACGCCTGCGGCAATGGCCGTGGGCCAGTCCACAGGGCTCAGCCCGGTCTCACCAATGAATATGCCCAGATCCAGCAGTGGCATGGCGGCAACCGCCAGAACGCTGACCACAAGCAGCATGGCGTATCTTTGCAGAGAGCCATTCTCGAGTCTTGCGGTAAAGGCGTTCGCCAGGTCGACGATCCGCAGTACGATCGCTTCGAATACGGCCTTCTCGTCGATTTCCTTGAAGCGTGCGTGGAAATCAAAGAACTTCTGGCGCTGGCTATACATGATCAAACCGCCAAAGAAAGCCGCAAAACTCATGATCAGTGGCAGGTTAAAGCCATGGATAACCGCCAGTTGATAATCCGGCACCTCGCCGCCAAGGGTGGCGTGGGCCGCAGCGTATAGCAGAGGCCCGACCGATACCGCCGGGAACATGCCTACCATGATGCATGCGAAGACCAGGATCTCCACCGGGATTTTCATGTACCGGGGCGGTTCGTGGGGAGGGTAGATGGGCAGATTGACGGGCTTGCCGTTAAAGAACACGTCGTGAATAAAACGTGCGGAATAGGCGACCGCAAAAATACCGGCCAGCGTGGCGACGATCGGTGGCAGCCAGGCCCAGATGCCGGGCAGGTTCAGTTGCAGGGACTCGGCAAAGAACATTTCCTTGCTCAGGAAGCCGTTCAGCAGCGGAACCCCCGCCATGGATGACGCGGCCACCATGGCCAGAGTGGCAGTGTGGGGCATGTATCGCCAAAGGCCGTTAATCCGGCGCATGTCCCGGGTCCCGGTTTCGTGGTCGATGATGCCGGCCGCCATGAACAGCGAGGCCTTGAAGGTGGCGTGGTTGATTACATGGAACACCGCGGCCACTGCGGCCAGTTCGGTTCCCATTCCGAACAGCAGGGTGATCAGACCCAGGTGGCTGACGGTGGAATGCGCCAGCAGCCCTTTCAGATCGTGCTTGAACATGGCCACGTAGGCGCCAATCAGCAAAGTTGCCATGCCGGTAAAACTGACCATGTAGAACCATTGTTCCGTACCAGCCAATGCCGGGTACAAACGCGCCATCAGGAAAATGCCGGCCTTGACCATGGTGGCGGAGTGCAGGTAGGCCGAAACCGGCGTTGGCGCCTGCATGGCATGGGGTAGCCAGAAATGGAACGGGAACTGGGCAGACTTGGTAAAGGCGCCCAGCAGTACCAGCGTCAGGGCGACGGGGTACATGGCGTGGGCTTTGATAACATCGCCGGCCGCCAGCACATCGTCCAGTTCAAAGCTGCCGACAATGTTGCCGATGATCAGAATGCCCGCGAGCAACGCCAGCCCACCGCCACCGGTCACCGCCAGCGCCATGCGGGCGCCACGACGAGCGTCCTGTTTGTGGTTCCAGAAACTGATGAGCAGGAACGAGGTGAGACTGGTCAGTTCCCAGAAAATCATCATCAGCAAGAGATTGCTGGAGAGTACGATGCCCAGCATGGAGCCTTTGAAACAGAGCAGCAGCGCGTAAAATTTCCCGATATTCTCGGCCGGCTTCAGGTAATAGCGGGCATAGAGAATGATCAGCACGCCAATAACCAGAATCAGCAGTGCGAACAGCAGAGACAGTCCATCGAGGCGGAAGCTGAAGGAAATGCCGATCGCCGGTAACCACTCCCAGGATTGCAGGACGGTGCCACCGTTGGCCAGTGTTTCCCAGTGCGGGAACAGGGCAGCCAGGGCAATAAGCGCCGGAACAGAAGAGGCAATCGCAATCGCTGTCCGCCCCCCAAGGGCAAACAGCGGGGCAGCTATAGCCCCCAGAAATGGCAGAAATACAACCAGCGGTAGCGACATCGCAACCTCGTTATCGGTGTTCTTTTACATGAGTACCAAAGGCGTGTTTGCCTGAGTCTAGTCTCCGACCAGCCACCGTGCACGATGAGCATCGGGATCGGGTCGGCATGGGTCAGGGTGGATTCAGCAGGAAACAGGCGGGTCCGGGAAATACGGAAGGCGTCCCCGATGCCGCGCGATGTCAGCGGTAACGGGTGGGCGGGTGATTCTAATGCAGCCGAAGGACCTTGCTGTCATGGTTGCTCCGTCAGTCAAACTTGAAATGCGATGATACGTGGCCCGTCGGTCAGGTCAAGTCAACTTGCCATTGATCAAGTGTATACTCCCG
Source organism: Marinobacter sp. tcs-11 (assembly GCF_002049515.1). Classification (NCBI taxonomy): domain Bacteria; kingdom Pseudomonadati; phylum Pseudomonadota; class Gammaproteobacteria; order Pseudomonadales; family Marinobacteraceae; genus Marinobacter; species Marinobacter sp. tcs-11. The sequence continues at coordinate 71,563 of NZ_LLYU01000014.1, forward strand.
ATAAATATTCGATGAGAGTGCGCCATGACCAACGCCTATCCCAACCTGCTGAAACCGCTTGATCTGGGGTTCACTGAGCTCAAGAACCGGGTGCTGATGGGGTCGATGCATACCGGCCTCGAAGACCGTTTCTGGAATATCCACAAGTTCGCCCGGTATTTTGCCGAACGGGCGGAAGGTGGCGTCGGGCTCATGGTAACCGGTGGCTTTTCTCCCAACCTGGTGGGGCAGCTGGCCCCGCTGGCGTCTACGATGAATAACCGTGCGACTGCTTTGCTGCATCGTCATGTGACCGGGGCCGTGCATGAAGCGGGCGGAAAAATCTGCCTGCAATTGCTTCACGCCGGTCGTTATGGTTATCAGCCGCTGATTGTGTCGGCCTCGGCCACCAAGGCACCGATCAGTCCGTTCAAGGCCAGAGCCCTCTCGACAAAAGGTGTGGAACGGCAGATCAATGACTTCGTGAATGCCGCCAAGCTGGCTAAATTCGCCGGCTACGACGGCGTTGAGGTGATGGGCTCCGAAGGTTATTTTATCAACCAGTTCCTGTGTGAACGCACCAACAAGCGAACCGACAAGTGGGGTGGGCCCTACGAAAACCGAATGCGCTTGCCGGTGGAGATCGTTCGCCGCATGCGTGAGGCGGTCGGGCCGGAATTCATCATTATTTACCGCCTGTCCATGCTGGATCTGGTGGAAGGCGGCCAGACCTGGGAGCAGATCGTCACTCTGGGCAAGGCCATCGAGAAAGCCGGTGCAACCATTATCAACACGGGTATTGGCTGGCACGAGGCCCGCGTTCCCACCATCGTGACCTCGGTACCCCGCGGCGGCTTTGCGGATGTGACAGCCAAGTTCTATGGCGAGGTGGACATCCCGGTGTGTACCACCAACCGTATCAATACGCCTGAAAAAGGCGAGGAAATCCTTGCTGCCGGTAAGGCTGACATGGTGTCCATGGCACGCCCGCTGCTGGCCGACAGCGAGTTTGTCCGCAAGGCGGAACAGGGGCGCGGCGACGAGATCAATACCTGTATCGCCTGCAATCAGGCGTGTCTGGACCATGTGTTCCAGGCCAAGCGCGCCTCCTGTCTGGTAAACCCCCGGGCCTGCCACGAGACCGAACTGGTGCTCACGGTAGCGCCTGTCGTCAGGCGCGTAGCGGTGGTCGGCGCCGGTCCCGCTGGCCTGGCAGCAGCCACCACGGCGGCAAAACGGGGGCACAAGGTGACCCTGTTTGAAGCTGACGATAAAATTGGCGGCCAGTTCAATTACGCCAAACGCATTCCGGGCAAGGAAGAGTTCTACGAAACCCTGCGTTATTTTCAGCGTCAGATTGATGTGCTGGAAATCGACCTGCGGCTCGGAACCCGTGTGGGGGCCGACGAGCTGATCGAACAGGGCTTTGACGACGTGATCATCGCCACCGGCGTCAAACCACGAACACCGAAGATTGAAGGCATCGACCACCCGAAAGTGCTTGGGTACCTGGATGTACTGCGCCACAACAAACCGGTGGGCAAGTCAGTTGCCGTGATCGGGGCCGGTGGTATCGGTTTTGATGTCAGTGAATTCCTGACTCACGATTTTGGCAAACACCCGGAAGGTGAACAGGTGAGTGTGGCTGAATGGCAGGCGGAATGGGGAGTGAATCCCGCGTTTGAGGGCCCCGGCGGCCTGGCCGAGCGGGCGCAGACCCCATCGCCCCGCAAGATCTATCTGATGCAGCGTAAAACCGGCAAGGTTGGCGGTGGCTTGGGCAAGACCTCAGGCTGGGTGCACCGGAGCAGCCTCAAACACCGGGATGTCGAAATGCTCCGGGGTTGCCGTTACGACCTAATCGACGATCAAGGCCTGCATATTACCCTGACCGACAAGGACGGAAAGACCGGCGAGACCAGAGTTCTGGCCGTGGACAACGTCATCATCTGCGCGGGACAGGAAAGCTATCGGGAACTGTTCGACCAGCTTGCGGATAAAGGCGTGAAAGCGCACCTCATTGGCGGTGCTGATGTGGCGGAAGAGCTGGATGCCAAAAGGGCCATCCGTCAGGGAACCGAAATCGCGGCAGCCATTTAAAAAGTGACCTGCTACGTCATCAGTTGACCGGAAGTGGCGTTCGATAGCTGTTGTCTGGATGAATGGCTATCGAACGGTTTTCAGGGCATTGGAAATCGCCTCTGCTTCGGCTTCCAATACCTGGCAACGCAGGCTGTTACCCTGCTGACTGGCCTGCGCGAGCTGCTTGCGCTTCATATCGTACAGCCGGTTAAGTACATCGGCCCGGCTCTGCTTCAACGGTGCGTTCATGGAAACGACCTCCCCCCGAAGGGTTAATACTGTCAAGATTATTTACGTACAGCGGCAAAAAATCGCCTACAAGACAGTTTGATGCATAACCCGCGCCACAGAAACACTACCAAAGACTGAATTGTGACCTGTAACACCATACTATCGGCCGAATTTCGCCCGATAGGCGCCCGGTGAAAGCTTCGTATGCCGACGAAACAGCCGGCTGAACGAACTCACATCCTCGTATCCGACCGCCCGGGTGACCGACTCAAGCCCTCCCGTTGAGGATTCGAGTAGCCGGCGAGCCTCCTCCACACGGAGCAGCTGCAGATAGCTGGACGGTGAATCCCCTGTCGCCTGCCGGAACCGACGTAACAGCGACCTTTCGGACAACCCGGCGAAGCTGGAAAGCTCTGGCAATGAAACCGGCTCTTTGAAATGCGCCTCCAGCCAATCCTGAACCTGGTGAATCACCTTGTCTGAATGGTATCGCTTGGCCTGCAGCACGCTATAGGGAGCCTGGCTCGTGCGCCCGGCGTCAATCACAAACGCCTTCGCCAACTCACGGGCCACTTGCGCACCTGCCAGCCGCTCAACCAGATACACCCCCAGATCCCACCAGGCCATACCACCCCCGGCGCAGGCCACAGGGCCATCAACCGTGACCAGCTTTTCGGCATGGAGGTTTACAGCCGGAAACTGCCGTCTGAACTGTTCACCAAACCCCCAGTGTGTGGTGGCCTCCCGACCGTCCAGTAACCCCGCCGCCGCCAATAAAAACGCGCCGGTACAGTTACTGGCCACCCGAACATCGCCGGGCGTCGCAGTCTGAAACTTTGAAAGCCACTGAATCAGGAGGGGGTTGGTTTGGAGAACTTCATCAATGGGCCCACCAATGGTCGGAATAATCAGCAGGTCATCGGAACCCAGTTCGTCGGCATTCTGCCAGGAACCATCCGCGAGCAAGGTCACGCCGTTGATGCATCGGCAGGGCTCGCCATCCTCGGTCAGCAGCCGGGTTCTGAACCATGCCGTCGGCTGCTCGCCATGGATTCGTGCCCAGGTCACCCCGGCCAGGCGAAACAGGTCGATCATACCGGTGATGGCGCTGGCCAGAGCTCCGTTAAAGCCGATGATAGTGACGGTTTTCACTGGGAAAATTCCTGTTTTCTGGCTTGTGGCGTTGCATGAACTGGCATGACGGCATTCTCTAAATCAGGCCGCTGGCATGGGGATTCTTTTCCGGGAGTGTGCGCAGCAGGCAAGCTGCGCTCAAGCCCCGATGGATGGGTTCACGGCGTCTCCCGAAAAGCTCCCCCACACCTCCTGCCGGGCGTCAGTCACCACTAGCTGGTGGCGGATTCAACCAAAAATAAGTCAGAAATGACAATTCCAACAACCATAGCCGTTATGAGACGCTATGACCAATCAACAGGAGACCAAGAATGACCGACACCCTGATCGACCGCCGCGACCTTGCCTTCCAACTTTATGAGGTGATGGACACCGAATCCCTCATCCAGCGCGAGCGCTTCAGCGAACACAGCAAAGAAACCTTTGACGCCGTCATCGAAACCGCCGACAAAATGGCGAAAGAAAAATTCGCCAACCACAACAGCGCCGCCGACAAAGACGAACCCAAATTCGTCAACGGCCAGGTGGAAATGCTCCCGGACGTCAAACAGGCCTTCGACGCCTACGCCGAAGCCGGCTTCCTCGCTGGCCGATACGACTACGACCTCGGTGGCATGCAATTGCCGGAATCCGTCATGGCGGCCTGCAACGGCTTCTTCACCGCCGCCAACCCCGGCACCGCAGGCTACCCGTTCCTGACCACCGCCGCCGCCAACCTGATTCGTGTATTCGGCAACGACGAACAGAAGGCCAAATTTCTGCCCAATATGCTCAGCGGCCGCTACAGTGGAACCATGGCCCTGACTGAGCCCCACGCCGGCTCCAGCCTGGCAGACATCCGCACCTCCGCCACGCCCACCGACGACGGCCACTACCTGATCAAAGGCGCCAAAATCTACATCTCTGGTGGCGAGCAGAGCATCACCGAAAATATCGTTCACATGGTGCTGGCGAAAATCAAAGGCGCACCGGCGGGCGTAAAAGGCATCTCCCTGTTCATCGTCCCGAAATTCCATGTGGACGAGAACGGCAACCCGGGCGACCGCAACGGCGTCAGCCTCGCCGGCCTGATCCACAAACTCGGCTATCGCGGCACTACCAGTACCGCCCTGAGCTTCGGCGATGATGCCCCCTGCCACGGCTACCTGGTAGGTGAACCCCATCAGGGCCTGAAGTACATGTTCCAGATGATGAACGAAGCCCGCATCGGCGTTGGTTTTGGCGCCGCTGTGATCGGCTATCGGGGCTACATGCACAGCCTGGAATACGCCAAGGACCGCCTGCAGGGCCGCAAGGCCAGCGAAAAGAATCCGGAAAGTCCGCAAGTACCCATCATCGACCACGCGGACGTACGCCGCATGCTGCTGGCCCAGAAAGCCTACAGCGAAGGCGGCCTGGCGCTCTGCCTCTACGGCGCCCGCCTGATGGATGATCAGCACACCCACCCGGATGAGCAGAAACGAATGGAAGCCGGCAAGCTGTTGGATTTGCTTACCCCGGTGATCAAAGCCTGGCCCTCGGAATACGGTCCGAAAGCCAACGATCTGGCAATCCAGGTCTACGGCGGCGCCGGTTACACTCGCGAATACCCGGTCGAGCAGTGCTGGCGCGACAACCGCCTGAACCCCATCCACGAAGGCACCAACGGCATCCAGGCTCTGGACCTGCTGGGCCGGAAAATCTTGCAGGACCAGAGCCACGGCCTGCAGCTGCTGATGCAGGAAATGCAGGTAGATCTGCAGGCGGCTACCACCGAGCGCTGCCAGCAGTGGGCGTTGTCCCTCAGCGAAACCCTGCAGCAGGCAGTAAAAGTCACCCAGAGCCTGGGCAAATCCCTGATGGGCGGCGAAGTCGACAAAACCCTGGCTAACGCCAGCTGCTATCTGCACCTGTTCGGCCACATTATCGTGGCCTGGATGTGGCTGCGGCAGGCCAATGCCGCAGCCCACGCACTGGGGTCTGCCAACAGCGACAGCGAACGCAACTTCTACCAGGGCAAACTGCAGGCCGCCCAGTACTTCTTCCACTGGGAATTACCCACCGTGGCTCAGGATCTGGTGCTGCTGCGGAATCAGGATGATACGTGTCTGAATATGAAGGCCGATTGGTTCTAGCTCTGGAGTCTTGGTTCTGTTCGTAGCCTGCTCGTTTTGGGGGGTTGTGTGAGCGGCTGGGCGCCCTTTCAGGGACACGCTACGAGCACTTCCCTGTGCGCTCGACTGTGGCCATCCATGGCCACAGACGGTCCCTGAAAGGGCTCCCAGCCGCTCGCGCCCGAGCAGGGGTGCATTTCGCAGGACAGTAAAGCGAAGCTTGGCAAAAACTGAGTTCTATTTATGGAACTGTGGCCTGGTATATCGCGGAAATGTGACGCGCGGGCGACGGGGAGGGCTTTTCAGGACCGTTGAGGGCCATGGACGGCCCGAAACGAGCCTACAGGGATGTACTCGTGGGCGTGTCCTGAAAAGCCCTCCCCGTTGTCCGTGCATGCCACCCAAGCAACCAGGCTAGGATCCCAAAGCAGAGGAAAACACCAATGCCACTGGTAAACGTAGAAAAACAGGGTCACATCCTGAAGATCGGCCTGAACCGCCCGGAAAAAATGAACGCCATGAACCGGGCCATGTACCACGAAATTGCGGCCGCCTATTATCAGCTCCAGCACGATCCGGAGCTGCGCGTGGCAGTGATGTACGCTGAAGGTGACCACTTCACCAGCGGCCTGCAACTGGATGACTGGGCCGGCGTGTTCGCCAACGGTAAAGGCATTGAACCCGGCGAAGGCGAACTCGACCCCTTTGACATTACCGGCGATAGCCTCACCAAACCCGTGGTATTCGCCGCCCAGGGCATCTGCTTCACCTGTGGCGTCGAGATGATGCTCAACACCGACATCCGCGTGGCCGCGAAAGGCACCCGCTTCGCTCAGTTGGAAGTGAAACGCGGCATCTTCGCCTGCGGTGGCGCCACCATTCGCCTGCAGCGGGAAATCGGTTGGGGCAACGCCCAGCGCTACCTGCTCACTGGTGATGAATGGACCGCGGAACAGGCTTACCAGTGGGGCCTGATTCAGGAACTGGTGGAACCCGGCGAACAGCTCAACAAAGCCATGGAAATCGCCGAGAAGATTGCCAGAGCGGCTCCGTTAGGCGTTCAGGGCAGCCTGAAATCGTCCAAGATTGCCGTGTCCGAAGGCCAGGAAGCGGCCAAGGAACGTCTGTTCCCGGAACTACGCCCGGTCATGGCCAGCGAAGATGTCAAAGAAGGAATCCAGTCATTCCTGGAGAGAAGAGAGGCGGTGTTCAAAGGCAAGTAGCAGGATTGCCCTGTTAATCGAGATTTAGTCCTTAGCGAATCGTCGAATCAGCGACTATCCCACGGAAGCGAAAGCGACGGGTTGGGGCCACCCTTCCGGGAGTGTGCGCAGCAGGGATGCTGCGCTCAAGCCCCCATGGATGGGTTCATGGCGTCTCCCGGAAGGGTGGCCCCAACCCGCAGCCGGCGCCCAACCAACAGGCTGGGGCCGGCAATCAAACCACGAAATCAGGCAGCCTCAGACTCAGAAGAAGAGCCAGCCCGCCGAGCCGCAGCCTCCGCTGCCACTTTCGCAGCATAGTCCGCATACTTGGCCATCAACTCCTCCTTGCGATCAGGGTCCCAGTTGATCTTCGACAGATCCCCTTCGTAGTGGTCAATTACCCGCTTATCCATCGTCTCGTACCACCACTGCGGCAGGTAGGCCGGCAACAGCATCGATGCGTACCCTCCCGGCAACTGGGGCGCCTTTTCAAAATGACGCAAGGCCTGGAAACTCCGGGTCGGATGGGCGTGGTGGTCAGAATGCCGTTGCAACTGATACAGGAACAGGTTGGTCACAATGTGATTACTGTTCCAGCTGTGTTCCGGCTTCGTGCGCTCATACTTGCCATTCTTGTCCTTCTGCCGCAACAGACCATAGTGCTCGATGTAATTCACACTCTCCAACAGACTGGCGCCATAAACCGCCTGTGCCGCCAGGAACGGCACCGCCCTCGGGCCGCAGACCAGCGTCGTGGCGCCAAAGAACCCGGCCGTCATGGCCCAACCCTGTAGCAGTTCGTTATCAAGACTCCAGAAGCTCTTACCCTTGCGTTCCAGGCGTGCCTTTTCGATCTTGATCGACGACTTGATGCCGCCGAACACGGTTCGGGGCAGGAACTTCCAGAAACTCTCGCCCATTCGGCTGCTGGCGGGGTCCTCCGGTGTGGCTACCCGCTTGTGATGACCAAAATTATGTTCCACCACAAAGTGGGTGTAGGCGGTGGGGGCCAAGGCGGCCATGGCCATCAGTTTGTTCAGTTTATTGGACTTGTGGCCCAGCTCATGGGCGGTGTTGATGCCTACCCCGTTGATGGCGCCTACGGTCAGGGTCAGGCCGATCTTGTCCTCGAGTGGTGTGTTTTTCCGGCTGGCCAGCCAGGCGCCCATGAAGGTCATGGCGTACTGGGTAGGAATAAAGGCTTTTACAATCCGGTCGTAGTATTTGTCCTGCTCCAGGGACCGCACGGCGGATTCCGGCGGGTTGCTCTTGTCTTCACCAATCGCCCGGTCCAGCGCCGGGATAATGCCGTGCACCAGTGCCGGCCCGGTCCACGCCAGTGCCTTCAGCTTCCTGGGCGCCAGCGCATAACCGGTTAAAGCGGCCAGGCCGATACCAGGCAGGGCAGGGCCCAGCAGCCACAGGTAACGCTTGGGATCTTTCCAGTCTTTTTCACCGGAGGCGGGAGTGGAATTGGCCGGTTGTTGCCCGACTGCTTGATTGGCCTTGGCGTTCATATCAGGGATCTCCGTTTTGTTCTTGGTTGTCCTCAATTTATGTCGGACAATCGGGCAATGCAACAATTTTGACGAATGTCATCGGAAGGTGGCCTGACATGACAATTCGGCCCCGGTTGGCGGATTCGGGATTTGTGGTCCAGACTTCTGCAAAACAAAAACAACAGGGACGATGGAACATGAGTGCTGCAACCCCCTCACCAGAGACTGTGTCTTTGCCGGTTCGGGAAATGCTTGTGGAGTATGTCCAGGGGCGACGGCTGGCCGAGATTATCTACCAGGATACCAACGGGCAGGTTTGCCTGGTTCATGAAAACATTCGGGACGTTCTGAGCCGGGCCGGCCATGATTTTCTGGTACTTGGCTCCGGCAAGGTGCTTGGTGTTGAGCATGTGATCATGATCGACGGCCAGCGGCTAACGAAAGGGTAATCGCCCGGTAATTGCCTGTGCAGGTGAACCGCTCTAGGCTGTTTGCGTCGTAAATACTTACCAACAGAGGGATATGGTATGAACAAGCTCACGTGGAGCGCACTGGCTCTACTGATGACACTCGGCCTGGCTGCCTGCAGTTCAGAAAGCGATGAAGGTGCCGATTTCGAGCAGGCCGGGGAGAACGCCGGTGAAATGATGGATGACGCCGCCGACTCCGTAGAGGAATCCTATGAAGAAGCCACAGGGCAGGACGAAAGCGCCATGGGCGAGTTACAGGAAGGCGCGGAAAACGCAGCCGAGGAGATGGGCGATGCCGCCGAAGAAGCGGGTGACAGGATGGAGGAGGCTACTCAATAACGCTCGGATTTCCGCCGGCGCGTCTCTGTCCGCGCCGGCAGGTCCTGGCCAGCGTCCCGGGGAGGAACGTATTGAAGCTGCCAGGCAACCTTCATGCCTGAGTAACACAAATGCAGGATTAACGTCATAATGAACCCCTATCTTTTTAGCGGAGTCGATCCGGAATTCTGTTCGATGAACAGGTTGTACCGGAGTGGCAGACAACAACACCGTTGAAAGGATGTGCGCTATGAATCTGGAAAGAACGTTAGTTCCGGTGGCAATCGGGCTGGCATTGTCCGCCAGTGTCCTCGCAGGGGTACTACCGACCTCACAAAAGGACAATGGCTGGTTTAGTGGCGCCGAGGCACAGCTTCAGCAGAAGCTCTCCCTGAAGTCCTCGGATAAGGCGAAAAACGTCATTCTGTTTGTGGGCGATGGCATGGGGGTGTCCACCCTTACCGCTGCGCGCATTCTGGAAGGCCAGAGGCAGGGCCGTCCCGGCGAGGAAAATCTGCTGAGCTTTGAAAGCTTTCCCTTCTCGGCACTCGTGAAAACCTACAACACCGACGCCCAGGTTCCGGATTCAGCAGGCACCATGACCGCCATGATGTCAGGTTTGAAAACCGATGCGGGTGTTCTGGGCGTGGACGAGGATGTCCAGCGGGGTGATTGCAGCACGGTCGCAGGCAATGAAGTAGTAACGGCCCTGGAACTTGCGGAAATCAAGGGTTTATCCACCGGTGTGGTCACCACCGCGCGCATTACCCACGCCACACCGGCTGCTACCTATGCCAAATCGGCAGATCGCAACTGGGAAGACATTTCGGATATGCCTGCCGAAGCGGTTCAGGCCGGTTGCAAGGACATTGCCGATCAGCTGGTCAGTTTCGAGCAACTTCTGGAACAACGTTACGCTGGCGTGGATACCGATGGGATTGACGTGGTCATGGGTGGCGGCCGTCGCCACTTCCTGCCAAATGATGCCAGGTTCAACAGCCCGGATGCGCGATCCAGTGTCGAAGGCGACCGCACCGATGGCCGCAACCTAGTCACCGAGTGGCAGGCTCAGTATCCACAAGGCGTATACGTGTATGACAAGGCCGGTTTCGACAGCGTCAACGCCGCAACCACGTCCAGGTTGTTCGGCCTGTTCAACGAGTCGCACATGCAGTACGAGGCTGACCGTGGCAACGATGTTGCCGGTGAGCCGTCACTGAGTGAGATGACTGCCAAGGCCATTGATATTCTTGATAACAATGATAAAGGCTATCTGCTGGTCGTCGAGGCTGGCCGCGTTGACCACGCCCACCATGCCGGCAATGCGGCCAGCGCTCTGGCGGATACCATTGAACTGGCCGAAGCCGTAAAAGTGGCCGCGGATCAAACCAACCCGGAGGATACCCTGATTATTGTCACCGCTGATCACAGCCATGTGTTCACGATGGCCGGTTATCCGAAGCGGGGCAACCCGATTCTGGGCAAGGTGGTTAATGTTGGCGAGACGCAGCCGGCACTGGCCGCCGATGGCATGCCCTACACCACCCTGGGATACGCCAACGGGCTCGGATTCCGCAATCTCGGCATGGAAACGGACGCAGACGCGGCCTACAGCCAGGCACCTAACGCCGGACGCCAGAATCTCACTGGCGTGGATACCACCACCACTGGTTATCACCAGGAAGCATTGGTTCCGCTTGGTAGCGAGACCCATTCCGGTGAGGATGTCAGCCTGCATGCGAAAGGCCCCGGCGCTCACCTTGCACAGGGCACCATCGAGCAAAGCACGGTTTTTCACCTGATCGATCAGGCCCTGGGCTTAATTGAAGAATAAGGAGCTAGGCAATGAACAAATACCTTTTCAGCGCACTGACGGCTTCAGTGATCGGCCTGACCGGATGCATGAATGACGACGACAAGAGCTCGGTGCAGCCAGCCGATGAGAGCGTTACCAGTCTTTCCTCGAAGCAACTCGAGACATCTCTGTCCAATTCCTGGTTCCAGCAGGGCCAGCAAGAGATCGTGGCAGCCAAAGAGACCTGGGCCACGGTTACCGGCAGTGGGGACGCTGTTGCTCAATCCGAATCTGTTCAGGAAGCCATTGCCGACGCCCGGGGTAAAGCAAAGAACGTGATCCTTTTCGTGGGTGACGGCATGGGCGTATCCACAGTCACCGCTGCCCGCATTCTGGAAGGTCAGAATCTGGGTAAGCTCGGAGAAGAACATCAACTGAGTTTCGAGCGTTTTCCTTTCGCCGGTTTAGCCAAAACCTACAATGTGGACGCACAGGTGCCCGATTCCGCAGGGACTATGACTGCCATGGTGTCTGGGGTAAAAACCAATGTGGGCGTGGTTGGCGTGGATGAAGACGTTATCCGCGGTGATTGCAGCTCGGCTGCCGGTAATGAGCTGATAACGACGTTGGAGCTGGCAGAAATTAGCGGCAAAGCCACCGGTGTGGTCACCACCGCGCGCATTACCCACGCCACACCGGCTGCTACCTATGCCAAATCGGCGGAACGCAACTGGGAAGACATTTCGGACATGCCTGCCGAAGCGGTTCAGGCCGGCTGCAAGGACATTGCCGATCAACTGGTCCGTTTCGAGCAACTTCTGGAACAGCGTTACGCCGGCGTGGATATCGATGGGATTGACGTGGTCATGGGCGGTGGCCGCCGCCACTTCCTGCCCAGGGATTCCACATTCAACAGCCCGGATGCGATGTCCAGCGTTGAGGGTGACCGTACCGATAGCCGCAACCTGATCGCCGAGTGGCAGGCTCAGTATCCCCAAGGCGTATACGTGTATGACAAGGCCGGTTTTGACAGCGTCAACCCGGCAACCACCTCCCGGCTGTTCGGCCTGTTCAACGAGTCTCACATGCAATACGAGGCGGATCGTGGCAATGATGTTGCCGGTGAGCCTTCACTGAGTGAGATGACCGCCAAGGCCATCGACATTCTCGATAATGATACCGATGGTTTCTTCCTGACCGTCGAGGCGGGCCGGATTGATCATGCCAGCCACGCGGGAAGTGCTTATGGCGCACTGACCGATACCATTGAACTGGCAAAAGCCGTTCAGGTGGCCGTGGATCAGACCAGTGCGGAGGATACGCTCATCATTGTGACCGCGGATCACAGCCACGGATTGACGATGGCGGGTTATCCCAGGCGCGGTAACCCGATTCTGGGCAAGGTCGTGGGTATTGAGGAAGATCAGCCTGCACTGGCGGCGGATGACCTGCCATACACTACGCTGGGCTACGCCAATGGCCTTGGCATGCGCGATTATGGAAGTGAGACTGATGCGGACCGTACCTATGGTGACCCTGTCAACGCCGGAAGAATGGATCTGACCAATGTGGATACCACCACACCGGGCTATCATCAGGAGGCATTGGTGCCGCTTGGTAGTGAGACTCACGCTGGAGAGGACGTAGGCATTTATGCCCGGGGCCCGGGCGCCAACCTGCTGACTGGCACCAATGAGCAGAACATGATCTATCATGTCATGGATTATGCGGCCGACATCAGCGGGGCTGCCAATCAGGAGGTTCAATAACCCCGGAAAGGTTGACGTTTTTTAGAGCATTAGATCCGCGCTGAAAACACCGTAAATCCGGCCCACCTGGTAACAGAGTGGGTCGGGTTTGCGGTTTTTTGTTTCAGAAAACCCTTTTCCTGCCGATAAGCCAGTTGAATACACTAAAGTATGAGTTATTAACTCACATCAATTCTTTAGTTTCCACGATGGCCTTAAATAACAAAATGTTGGCAGAAGCAACGATAAAGAAGAGGTTTCTATGGGGTTACTGGATCGGGCTTCAATACTATGGGGGGTGGCGGTTGCCGTTGTTCTTGCAATCATCAGTGCAGTGGTGGCGCCTTTGCTAGGTCTTGAACCAGCATCAACACTGGTTGGGCTGGTGGTTGGCCTTGTGGCCGCTGGCGGCTTTCTGATCGTCCGGGTGCTGGAGCCGACCGAACGCGGGCTCAAGGCCCTGAACGATGGCACCCTGGCAGAAGATCATCCGCTCCGGGCCCAGTGTCGGCAGTTGCTTTCCGATGCGAAAGCCGGGCGGGCTCTGGTGGAAACCCTCTCCGGAAGCGCGGACAGGAACGCTATTTCCGCCGCCCAGGTCTCCTTCGCCGCAGACCAGCTCAAGATCCGGCTGGACCGTCAGGTGGAAGAAACCGCCCAGATGGCCGATTACGCGGGCCAGATTACCGAGACCGTCCGGGAGTCCTCCGAGCAGGCGACCGATGCCGCCACCATGGCTCTCCAGAACAAGCAGGTCAGTATCGAGGGGCGCGAAGCGCTGATCTCGGCCATTGACAGTGTGCGCGCGGTACACCAGCAGTCCGGTGAGAATCTCCGGCTGATCCAGGAGCTGAACGAGAAGTCCAGCAAGATCCAGGGCGTGACCGCCACCATTCAGGGTATTGCCGAGCAAACCAATCTGCTTGCACTCAATGCGGCCATTGAGGCCGCCCGTGCGGGTGATCAGGGCCGGGGCTTTGCCGTGGTGGCGGATGAGGTTCGACAGCTGGCGGGGCGCACTGCACAAGCGACCAGCGAAGTGGCGGAAACCCTGGAAGAAATCCAGGGTGATACTTCCCTGATCGTTGCCCGAATTGAGGACCTGGCCCGCTCCGTGGAGCAGGGGCTGACATCCGTTGAAAGCGTTGGCGCGCAGCTGGATCTGATTCGCGACCAATCCGACCGGGTGCAGCAGCAGGTTGCCCGTATTGCCGAGATCGACCAGAACAACGAGCAGAGTCTGGCCCATGTGTTTTCGGCTATTGAGTCTGTCCGTGACCATATATCCGAAAGTGATACCAGTGTGGCATCGCTGGCGGACCAGGCTTCCACGTTGATGGAGCTGGCAGAGAAGGCGAATGCAGCCTTTGCGCTGAACAGTAGCGAAAGCTACCACCGGCCGTTTTATGAGAAGGCACTGGAAGGGGCGCAGCAGATTGGCCAGTTGTTTGAGGCGGCGATCCGCGATGGGCGTTTGAGTGAAACGGCGCTGTTTGACAAGAAGCGCACACCGATTGCCAACACCCAGCCCCAGCAATATTCCAGCAGCTTCGATCGGTTCACTGACCAGATGTTTCCGGCAATACAGGAACCCATCAAGAAATCTCATGAGGCCATTGTGTTCGCTATCGCCTGCACGCCGGACGGTTACGTGCCTACCCATAACAAGGATTTTGCCCACCCGCCGAGTGGTAATCCGGAAGTGGATCTGGTGAAAAGCCGCAGCAAGCGTTTGTTCAATGACCGTACTGGCATTCGCTGCGGGAGTCATACCGAGAGCATGCTGCTGCAGACCTATCGCCGGGACACCGGTGAAATCATGCACGATCTGTCGGTGCCCATCTATGTGAACGGTAAGCACTGGGGCGGTTTCCGGGTTGGGTATCGTCCGGCGGGGCATTGACCGCACTGGGCACCCGCCAAGGCTGTGATAGACTGCCGGGGACGTAACAAGGAGAACGCCTGTGTCCGAAACCGAGTACATCCCCGCAAAACCTGACGGCCAGCAATCACAGGAGCCCAGCTCTGCGAGGAATCTGGCGGTGGTGGTTTACATCCTGCAGGCGTTGTCTTTCTTCCTGGGAGGCGTGACGGCACTGGTGGGCGTGATCATCAACTACGTCAAGCTGGATGATGTCCGTGGTACCTGGATAGAGCCCCATTTCCGCTGGCAGATCCGCACCTTCTGGATTGGTTTGTTGTGGACAGTCATCGGGGTGATTACCACCATGCTGATCGTGGGCTGGTTTATTCTGCTGGGTATTGCGATCTGGGTGATCTACCGAATTGTCAAAGGCGCCCTGGCCCTGAACGATGGCAAGACCCCGATGTAACGGGGTCATGATAGCTCAGTCTTCCGTCACTTCTTCCAGCCGTAATGCGCTCAGCATGCCCGCCAGCCCCATCAGGCCCAACACCAGAATCACCGCCACGTCCGAAATCATGGAAATGGCGGCTGTGAAGCCCCCGGTTACCAGCAGCAACACACCGATAACGGTATTGCTGACCGCTGTATAGTCTGTCCGTTTGTTGCCACCGGCCATATCCACCAGATAGGTTTTGCGCCCCAGGCGCACGCCGGCATGGGCAATGCTCAGGACGAAAAAGGCGACCGGATAGAACCAGGCACCGCCAAACCCGGGGCCCAGCACCAGCGCCAGAACACCAACCACCAGGCAGACCGAGCTGGCCATGGCGGCACCCCGAATCATTACTCGGCGGCTGGAGGTGTCGGCGGCCCAACCCCAGAAGCTGGCGCTCAGGGAGCTGGCCAGACTGCTGGCGAGCAGAAAAACACCCAGCATCCAGCCGATATCGGATTCCTGTTGGGCGAGCACCACGAAATAGGGAGACGCCAGAGCCGAACACAAAAGCAGTGCACGAGTGATGACAAAATGCCTGAAGGGCGCATCGTCCCGTAGCAGCGACAGGCTTTTAAAAGCCTCGTTGATAGCGTTGCCACCGCCCCCTGTTTCCCCGGCGTACTCTTCCACATTGGCAAACAGAACCCCGGCAATCACCCACAGCGTAGCTGCCAGGAGCAGCAATGTGGTGTAGAACGCAATGCTGGGGTCGCCCCGATCCCAGAACAACAGTCCTGTGAGCACTACCGTGGCGGTGCCACCAATGGTGGTTGCCAGCCCAGACAGCCGACCCCGGCGGGTTTTTGGGATACATTTGCCCTGAACGTCTTTCATGGAGACCGAACAGAATCCCCGGGCCAGTGAAAACACAATAAGCGCCGCGACAATGCCGCCACCGGCCGCATAGCCTTCAAGAAACCACACGCTTGCCGCCATCGCAGCCACGCTGACGGCCTGCCCGAAACTGCCCAGGGTCCAGAACCATTTGCGCACCGCCTTGCGACGCACCCAGGCGGCGATCACCATTTGTGGCACCATGGAGCCGGATTCCCGGATAGGCACCAACCAGGCTACCAGAGCCGGTGCGCCAACGGCACTCATCAGCCAGGCCAGCACGGTCTTGGGGCTGATCAGCAAGTCTCCGAGTTTGGTGAGCACATTGCTGAACAGAATCAGGAAGAAGTTTCGGGGTACTTCCCGACAGGCTTCCTCCGGGATGTCTTTACAGACCCGTGCGTCCTCTTCGTTGGCAATCAGTCCGTAGAGCTGGTCGATGGTGTCGGGTTTGGTTGCTGGCAAAGGGCCGTCCTCCGGAAAAATGTTTGCCAAGCATACCAGTTAGCTCGGGTGTGCTTAAGCGGGAGGACCAGCGGTGCCGGTCAGACCAGGTGGTGGTCCCACTGTACCGGTAGCCGCGCGATGTCTTTCGCAGCTTGTCCGGCGCTCAGTTGCACCAGTCGGCCCTGTCCCGAGGACACCAGGAAATCGCCTCCTGCCAGAGTCTGAATGCCGGCGCAGTCAGTGATGCGGGCTTTGGCAACCAGCTCCCCGGTCTTGCCGCGGAAGACAATAACGGTGCCGCCCACGGGGGAAGCGGCGGCGATCAGGTCGTTTTCAGGATGGGCCACCACGCTGGCGATGTAGTTGCCGAGGGCGGCCTGGGTTTCCGGGTCAAAGCGATATTCCCGGAGTTGCCCATCTTCTATGCGCGCCAGCAGCGGAGGTCGCTCGTAGAGCGGGCCCTGGTACTGGTAGGCAACATAGATTTTGCCTTCGGTGCTGACGCTGACGTGGCGGGAGCTCTGCTGGTGGTGGGCAGGGGCAAAGCGGCCAACGATCTGGCCGGACCGGCGGTCCATCAGAATCAGGGCCGGCTGCATGGTATCCAGATTGAGTTTGATGCGGTCGTAATCAGGGTGGGTCAGAATGCCGCCCAGGCCGATGACCAGAGTGTTGCCGTCCGGATGCAGGGTAAGTTCATGGGGCCCGATGCCGGCCAGTTCAAAGGTGTCCACCCGTTTATAGTCCTGCTCGGCATCGTAGACGGCGACAATGCCTTCGCCGGGCTGGTAGCGGCTGGCCGTGGCGTAGAGCCACCGGCCATCAGGTGAGAACACGCCGTGGCCGACAAAGTGTTCGCCTTCCGGGGCCATAATGCGGTGTCTGCGTTGCCCGGTTTCTGCATCGAAAACATAGAACGACCAGCCCGGTCGGCGCTCAAAAAACAGAGTATCTTTTCGGCCGGGCCGGTTACAGCCGCTGTGGCATCGGGTGTCTACCGGCGCCTGCCACTGAACGTTGCCGGATCGATCAAAGGCACTCACGCCAAAGCGTCCATCCGGCAGGCCAACCGCGCCGGCATAGCGTTCGGGCTGTGGGCCGGTTTTGCGG
The DNA here is from genome assembly GCF_002049515.1 of Marinobacter sp. tcs-11. Classification (NCBI taxonomy): domain Bacteria; kingdom Pseudomonadati; phylum Pseudomonadota; class Gammaproteobacteria; order Pseudomonadales; family Marinobacteraceae; genus Marinobacter; species Marinobacter sp. tcs-11. The sequence continues at coordinate 88,871 of NZ_LLYU01000014.1, forward strand.
GGGAGCAACGAGCAGCCGGTGAGGGTGGCGGCCATACCTCCGGCGATGGTGGCTTTGATCAGGGTTCTGCGATGGATGTGCATGGGTATACCTGTTCAGTCGCCGTCACTTGAGTTGAAGCCACGCACTACGCCAAGCGCCACGGCGGCTTCGTCATTGATCAGCGTTGAAAGCTGGGAGACATCCACAAAGAGCCCTTGCAGAATGCGGAACCGCTCATCACTCTCCATGAGCGTTGTCATGGCAGCATGGGCTTCCGGAAAGTTGTCAGCCACTTCCTCAAACTGCCTCTGAATGCGCTCTGCCAGTCTGGCCTCACCGTCGGTTTTCAGCAAAGTGATCAATCCGGGAAGGTAGAATTTCTCGAGCCCTGCCACTGTTGCTTCCACCGCCGTCAGGCTCTGGCCACTGCGCCAGGCATCGGTGATGTAAGGGTTGCGTTTGCCATTGCCCCTTAGCCCCATGGGCTGCGCCAGCCGTCGCTCTTCCAGTATTTCAAGCGCCGTCATGCCGGCTTTGATGGTGGTGTCGCGGTATGGCCCGGTGTCCAGATAGTGTTGTTTGAAACTCGCCCAGCTGTCTGCGAGCCCCCGGGCATTACGTGCCATATGCCGGGTGACCGCCGAGAGCACCTCACAGTTTTTGGCTGCGGGCAGGGCGTTTTCTCCACTGTTGAGTTGCTCATCGAATAGCAGGTATTCGGCCATGGGAAAGCCCTGAACCGCTACCCCGGATTGGTTGATCACCTCGGCGTTAACGGGGGCTTCGGTGCCAAGCAGATACCGGGCCTTGCGAGCGACCAGGTTTTTCGGGTCCGGCCAGAACTGGAACTGCCAGGACAGGTTGTTGTTCTCCACCGGGCCGAAGTCAACAAAGCGGACCCGCTGCCAGGCCAGGAAGGCATCGAGCCAGGCATCGTTCAGGGCCGGTCGGCTGTCGGACGTTGGCGTATTGCAGTAACCGACTGCCGCCGATGCCAGTTGTTCGGTTTTGGTTGCCAGCGATTCGTAGCCGTTTTGAATAGCGCCATGCCACTGTTCGCGGGCCCGGGTATCGGCGTTGGCCGCGAGTGCCGCCGTAGTGCAGACGAGCAGGGCGGAGGCGAAGAACAATCTGGTGATCGGTTGCATAGTAGATCCTCAGAGTGAATTCAGAAAATCGATCAGGGCGCTGCGCTCCGGCTCGGCCATCTGACGATAGCGGTCAGCTGCCGGCTGGGCTTCGCCACCGTGCCAGAGAATGGCTTCTTCCAGCGTGCGGGCGCGGCCGTCATGCAGAAAACCGGACTGGGGGTTAACCACCTGGGCCAGGCCGATGCCCCAAAGCGGTGGCGTGCGCCACTCGTTGCCGTCAGCGAGGAACTCGTCCCGGCCGTCTGCCAGGGCCGGGCCCATGTCGTGCAGTAACAGGTCGGTGTAGGGCCAGATGGTCTGGTTGCTCAGATCCGGGCGGTCGGCCACTTCTCCGGTCTGGTGTTTCGGGGTGTGGCAACCGGCACAGCCGGTTTCATTGAATAGCCTGGCGCCTTTCTGCACGGATTCAGCGACCAGATCCCGACGGGCAGGGACCGCCAGACTCTTGGCGTAGAAGGTGACAAAGTTGGCGACCTTGTCGCTCACTTCGGGCTCACCACCGTGAGTAAACCGTTCGCACTGTTGTTCCGGGGTGCAGTCGGTGGTGGGTTTGATGGACGATGTCAGGCCCATATCGCCGGCGAAGGCGCCCATGCTTTGCTGGTGCACATCCGGTTCCGCGGCTTTCCAGCCAAACCGGCCCGGCAGCGTTTGCTGGCTGGCGACATCCCACACCTGATTAAGCTTGCCGGAAATCCCGTTGTTGTCGGTATCTTCCGGATCGGCCAATGCCTCAAGATCGGCAATAGGGATGGCTTCCAGCAGTCCCATGCCGATCATTTGTGGTGCCACCCGGGGAGAGACCAGCAAATTCGATGGCATAGGGCCATAGTTGGGATTTTCGATGCGATATTCCGGTTTGCGCAGTTCAACCACCGTTCCATCCCCAAGTGTTTCCTGAACGGGCTCCCAGTCAATCACCAGATCCGCTTCCGGTTTTGCGGCCGGCAGGGCCGCAGTCTGCAACTGACTACCGTAGACCGGTGCGGGTTTGAAACCGTGCTTGCGCAGGAGCTCTGCATCCTTGACTGGATCGGCGGGTACCGCCAGGCGCAGGAACAGGGAGACCGGGGGTTCATCAACGCCGGGCGGGTGTCCGCGGCCATCCTTGATGTGACAACCCTGGCACGAGTTGGTGTTGAACAGGGGGCCCAGGCCGTCCCGGGCATCGGTGCTGGCCGGTGCTTCCACCCAGGGATTGCGGAAGAAACTGTTGCCAACGCTGAAATCCAGGCGTTTGGTCATGGACAGGTTGCCCTGGGGCAGGGAGTAGGCGTTGGTGTCGGCCTGATTGACCGTGCCTTCACCGCCTGTGGCCGGTGTAGTTTGTATCGGGTAACCAGCGTGAGTCTCTGCAATCAGGGGTTGAGTGCTGAAGGCCAGCGGCAGCAGACAGGAGATGAGTGCTCGTTTCATAACTACTCGCGTTTCAGAATGGAAGAAGCCATGGAAAATCAACCTTCGGGTAAAGGAGGGCTTTCCATGGCTTATTCTTGTTACTAAGAAGTACAAAAGTAAGCGGACATCATTTATAATGTAGGCATTGTTCAACCGACCTTATCGGAGTTGCCTACTCATGCGCCATACTGACGGTCGTAAACTGGATCATAAAACTCTGGAAG
>NZ_LLYU01000015.1:0-81742 GCF_002049515.1 Marinobacter sp. tcs-11
TGGCGCGGCTGGGAGGATTCGAACCTCCGACCGCCTGGTTCGTAGCCAGGTACTCTATCCAGCTGAGCTACAGCCGCGCATCGCAACGTTGAGTGCTACCTCAACTGTTCTCACTTCTCTCCGGGGAGAAAATGGCGGAGAGGGAGGGATTCGAACCCTCGGTACGATTGCTCGTACGGTTCCTTAGCAGGGAACTGGTTTCAGCCACTCACCCACCTCTCCTTGAGAACGGGGCGTATACTACCATAATTTTTCTGTTTTCATAGGGTTGACACGACTTTTTTCTGGCCGATTTTCCCCACAATCAAAAAAGCCGTCCGGGTTACCCTCGAACGGCTTTTTAACTGATCAACGATTGCCCGATTCCGGCTCTTCGGAGCCTTTTTCAGATTGAATTCGCTGATAGATTTCTTCGCGGTGAACCGCCACATCTTTTGGCGCGTTCACACCGATGCGTACCTGATTCCCCTTTACACCCAGAACGGTGACGGTAATTTCGTCGCCGATCATGAGGGTTTCGCCAACACGGCGAGTTAAAATCAACATATCCCTTACTCCCTATTCCAGAGCTACCTGTTCCGACAAACACTACTGTTTACTTATTGCTTTTATAATGAGATCACTTCAGACACTAAAGACGCAGAAATACTTATACTTACCTGAACCCTGATAGCTATCTTCAATGACCTTGATCAGAGAGCATTTGAGACTTCCCGCCTCAGGCACTCTCCTCCACCCCGGCTTTATCCAGCTCGAACGCACTGTGCAGTGCGCGAACGGCAAGCTCGAGATACTTCTCATCAATCACCACCGAAATCTTGATTTCTGACGTGGAGATCATCTGAATATTGATGCCCTCATTGGACAGCGCTTCAAACATCTTGGTTGCAACGCCCGCATGGGAGCGCATACCCACGCCCACAATGCTGACCTTCGCGATCTTGGTATCTCCACCCACTTCACCGGCACCCAGCTCGGCGGTAACACCGCGCAACACTTCCTGGGCCCGTTTGAAATCGTTGCGATGCACCGTAAACGTAAAGGCAGTCTTGTTATCCTCGCCCACGTTCTGAACGATCATATCTACTTCGATATTAGCATCACTGACGGGCTTGAGAATCCGCAGTGCGCTGCCCGGTGTATCGGGTACACCAGAGATAGTCAGCTTGGCTTCGTCACGATTGAAAGCAATGCCGGAAACAACCGGTTGTTCCATGGCGTTCTCATCCTCAAAAGTAATCAGGGTGCCCTCGCCTTCCTGAAAGCTGGACAACACCCTTAATGGAACGTTGTATTTACCTGCAAACTCAACTGAGCGAATCTGGAGTACCTTAGAACCCAGACTAGCCATCTCGAGCATTTCTTCAAATGTAATGCGCTCCAACCGGCGGGCACTGTCCACTACCCTGGGGTCAGTTGTGTAAACACCATCTACATCAGTATAGATCTGGCATTCATCGGCTTTCAGTGCCGCCGCCAGGGCAACCGCCGTGGTGTCAGAACCGCCACGGCCGAGCGTGGTGATATTGCCGTTGTCATCAATGCCCTGGAAGCCGGCTACCACAACCACCCGACCGGCATCCAGATCTTCCCGCATGCGCTGCTCATCAATCTGCTTGATACGCGCCTTGGTATGGCTGCTGTCCGTGAGAATCCTGACCTGGGAACCGGTGTAGGACCGGGCATCGCAGCCCCGCTTCTGGAGAGCCATGGACAACAGGGCAATGGTTACCTGCTCGCCGGTGGAAACCAGAACGTCCATCTCACGGGGGGTAGGCTCATCCATAATATCGTTGGCGAGTGCAATCAAACGGTTGGTTTCACCGCTCATGGCCGAGACCACAACCACGACATCGTGCCCTTCTTTGCGGAACCGACAGACCTTGTCAGCTACCGCTTCAATCCGCTCGGTTGTCCCGACGGACGTACCACCAAATTTCTGAACCAGCAGAGCCATGTTTCCCAAACTCCGAAACGGGGTGTCACAACGGGGCTAGGCGCCCCGCCATTAAAAACAAACGGGCGGGATTATAAACCTCCGCCCGTATCAGAAAACAGTTGTTTACCCGATATTTTGCTCAACCCAGGCCGGTACACCAGCCAGGGCTTCGGCCAGACGGGATGGATCATTACCACCACCCTGGGCCATGTCGGGGCGACCGCCGCCTTTGCCATCTACCAGCGAGGCCAGATGCTTCATTAAAACGCCAGCCTTGATGCGGTTGGTGGCGGACTTGGTAACACCGGCCACCAGCACCACCTTTCCGTCTTCGACAGTGGCCAGCACCACAACGCCCTCGCCCAGCTTGTTCTTGAGCTGATCCGCAGTTTCCATCAAGGCCTTGCGGTCAGCGCCTTCCATCTCGGAGGCCACCACTTTCAGGCCTGCCACTTCGACCGCGGAACCAGCCAGATCAGTACCCGCGGAACTCGCCAGTTTTGCTTTCAGGGCATCGACATCCTTCTCAAGCTGGCGATTGCGGTCCAGAACCTGCTTGACCTTGTCGACGACAGAATCACGGGTGCCCTTCACCAGACGTGCGGTCTCGCGCAGTGTACGCTCGGTTTCATCAACCCATTCCAGCGCACCCAACCCGGTTACAGCCTCAATACGACGAACGCCAGAGGAAATGCCGCTTTCGGAGGTAATGCGGAACAACCCGATATCGCCGGTACGGGCAACGTGAGTACCACCACACAGCTCAACAGAGTATTTGTCGGTACCCATGGTGAGCACCCGTACTACATCGCCGTACTTCTCGCCGAACAGAGCCATCGCTCCTTTTTCCTTGGCGGTATCCATATCGGTAATGTCGATATCTACCGGCGTGTTCTCCAGGATCTGTTCGTTAACCGTACGCTCGATCTCTCTCAGCTGCTCCGGCGTCACGGCTTCGAAATGGGAGAAGTCGAATCGCAGTTTGTCCGGGTCGACCAGCGAGCCCTTCTGGGTAACGTGTTCACCCAGGATATTGCGCAGGGCCGCATGCAGCAGGTGCGTAGCCGAGTGGTTGCGCTTGGTGCGCTCACGACGGGCATGATCAATCCGCGCATCCACTTCCAGCCCGGGGAACAGCTCACCTTCAATCAGGGTGCCCACATGCAGATGGTTATCCCCTTCTTTGCGGGTGTCGGTTACCTGGAAGCGGCCACCGCTCCAGGTCAGCAGGCCGGTATCACCCACCTGACCACCAGACTCCGCATAGAACGGCGTGCGCTCCAATACCACCACACACTCATCACCCGCTTCCGCGTTACGCTCCTCACCGTTGACCAGCACCGTGCGGATACGTTCATGGCCGTCGACGTGGTCATAACCGGTAAACTCGGTCTTGCCCTCAATCGTGATGCCGGCGGCATTGTAGTCGATACCAAACTTGCTGGCGGCACGAGCCCGGTCGCGCTGGGCCTCCATGGCTTTTTCGTAGCCTTCGTAATCCAGAGTCAGGCCACGCTCGCGGGCAATATCGTTGGTCAGATCGACCGGGAACCCATAGGTATCGTAAAGGGTAAACACGGTTTCACCGGGAATCTCGGTACCCTTCAGCTCCGCAATGTCCTGCTCCAGCAGGCGCAGGCCTTTGTCCAGGGTCTTGGCGAACTGCTCTTCCTCCTGCAGCAACACCTTTTCGATCTGCTTGCGACTACTCACCAGCTGCGGATAAGCCTCGCCCATCAGTTCAACCAGAGCGCCGGTAAGCTTGTAGAAAAACGGCTGGGTAGCACCGAGCTTGTTGCCGTGGCGAGCTGCGCGACGAATGATTCGGCGCAGAACAAAGCCGCGACCTTCGTTGGACGGCATCACGCCGTCGGCAATCAGGAAGGCGCAAGAACGGATATGGTCCGCCACCACGCGCAGAGACGCTTCTGTGGTGGCCGCACCACCCAGGATGTCGGATGCCGCCTTCAACAGGTCCTGGAACAGGTCGATTTCGTAGTTACTGTGAACACCCTGCAGAACCGCAGCAATCCGCTCAAGCCCCATGCCGGTGTCCACCGAGGGCTTGGGCAGGTTCAGCATCTCGCCATCGGCAGTGCGGTTGTACTGCATGAAAACCACGTTCCAGATTTCGATGTAGCGGTCGCCATCTTCTTCCGGGCTGCCGGGAGGCCCACCTGCCACATCCGGGCCGTGATCGAAGAAAATCTCGGTGCACGGGCCACAGGGTCCTGTATCACCCATCTGCCAGAAGTTATCGGAGGCGTAGCGGGCGCCTTTGTTGTCGCCGATGCGCACAATCCGTTCCGCCGGCACACCGATTTCCTGGTTCCAGATATCAAAGGCTTCGTCGTCTTCGGCGTAAACCGTTACCCACAGCTTCTCCTGGGGCAGGTTGAGGTGCTGTTCGCCAGTCAGGAAAGTCCAGGCAAAATTAATGGCCTCGCGCTTGAAGTAATCGCCGAAGCTGAAGTTGCCAAGCATCTCGAAGAAGGTATGGTGGCGCGCGGTATAGCCCACGTTCTCCAGATCATTGTGCTTGCCACCGGCACGCACACATTTCTGGGAGCTGGTCGCTCGTGTATAGTCGCGCTCCTCGCGGCCGAGGAAAAGATCCTTGAACTGGTTCATCCCCGCGTTGGTAAACAGCAGAGTGGGATCATCGTGGGGTACCAGTGAACTGCTGGGCACAATGGCATGCCCTTGCTGCTGGAAATATTCGAGGAATGCTTGTCGCAACTCTGCGGTTTTCATAGACCTTTGATACCTTTCGACCTGATACACCTTGCCAGACACCCGCCGAATGAACCGCCGGGTCTGAGGTTAAATGCGATTACTTACATGCGTGTGCAAATCGGCTACTCTAGCACACGCCGAGAACTTGAAAAACGTGAAAACTCACAGGAGACGCCATGCCCCGACGCTTTCATGAAGCCGATGAACTTCTGCCACCGGCGACCGGCCTGAAACGCGCCCTGGCCATTATTTACGATGGACTGATCAGTATCGCCGTGCTGCTTGTCGCCAGTTGGGTATACACCATGATTGCTGGATGGATTACGGGTTGGGATCGCTATGAACAAATGGCCGAAGCCGGTGAACTCTCAGGAGACCCGGGGCTGACCTTCGTTCTGTTTCTGGTGCTGTATCTGTTTTTCGCCTACTTCTGGACCCGCATCGGCCAGACCCTCGGCATGCAGGTATGGCGCGTTCGCATCGAGAATCTTGATGGCACCTCCGTGAGCTGGACCCAGGCCCTGATTCGCTATGTTACCGCTGCGATCATCGTTTTCCTGAGCATTCTCGGCGCCTACTACCTGGGCGCGCTGACGTTGTTGCTCAGCATCCCGGCCATCATCGCGCTGTTCTATCCCATCAATGGGTTGTCGCTGACCGACCGCACCTCCAACAGCGTGGTTGTTCAGGTGGCCAGGCCCGAGAAAAAATAGGTCCGGCACTACCCTGCCCGACGCATCAGGACGGCTCCGACAATACCGTTAACAACAATCGGAGCCAGCACCGCGATCAGCGGATTAAAGCCATAAACCATACTCATCGGCCCCAGCAGATCCTGCATATACTTGAACAGCAATCCCACCAGCAGACCGGTAAATACCCGGAACCCCATGGTCACAGACCGCAGTGGCCCGAACACAAAGGAGATGGCGACCAACACCATCACCGCCGTGCCCAGGGGCATCAGTGCCTTTTTCCAGAACGCGAGCCAGTATTGTGCCGCACTCAGCCCCTGCTCTCCGAGATAGGCCGCGTAGGTATACAGGCCCGTCATCGACAGATTCTCCGGCTTCACAATCAGTACACTCAGCACGCTCGGCGACAGGCCGGTCTCCCAACGCAGTGACGCACTCACATCACGCACGGTCCGCTCCGGTTCAATACGGGTGGAAGTCACGTTCTCCAGCAACCAGTAGTCGCCCTGGTAGATGGCACGCTCGGCGAAGCTGGCAACCTGCAGTTGCCGGGCATCGTCAAACCGGAACATCGAAACCCCATGCAACACACCGTTTGGCTGAACCGCATTCAGGTGCATGAAGGTATTGCCTTCGCGATGCCACACCCCTTCGGCGGAAGCCATGCTGCTCCCCGCACCTAACGCCACCGCCTTGTCACTCTGGGCAATGCGTTCGGTGATCGGCGCGACATACTCACCTATCGCCACGCCGAGCAGAACCACGATCAATGCCGGCTTCATGGCGGACCAGACAATGCGTTTGAGCGACACGCCGGCTGCCCGGATCACCGTCAGCTCCGAGGAACTGGCCATGGAGCCGAGGCCGACAAGGCACCCCATGAAGGCACCAAGAGGCAGGTAATCGTAGATTCGCCGGGGCAAGGTCAGCGCCACATACCACAACGCCTGCAGGGTTTGATATTCGTTGCGCGTATCTTCCAGTTCAGCAATGAACGCAAAGATCACATCCAGCGACAACACCACAACCATAACCAGGAACATGGCGCCGCCAACGGTACGCATGACATAACCATCGATCTTATGCACGCTGGCGCCCCTCCCTCTCAAGACGACGACGGTTCAGCCACCCGGGGCCAAACTGCAGCCACAGGCCGAGCGCCAGGAACAGCGCATGCACCCAGAGCATACCCACCCACTCAGGCACCTTTTCATCCGCCAGCGCATCCCGGGCCACAATCAGTAAACCCAGATAGGTGATGTAAACCAGCATTGCCGGCAATAAATGGAAAAAACGCCCCTGGCGGGGATTCACCCGACTGAGCCGAACGGCCAGCAAGGTAACGATCGGCACAATCAGCGGTAGCGATATTCGCCAATGCAGCAGAGCACGATCTTCCGGATTATCTGAATGCCACAGTGCCAGAGTGCTCAGGCCTTCCTCCAGCTCCTTACTGCCCTCCTGGCCGCTGACAATCTTCAAACCGTAGGCTTCAAATTCAGTGACATTGTAATCAAGCCTGCCGGGAGTGCCCTGAAAACGACCACCATCCTCCAGCACCAGAAACCGGCTGCCGGTTTCCTCATCAATAAACTGGGAACCAGACTCCGCAGTGATCAGAGTGACACCCTTACCATCCTTGTCGTACTCGGCAATAAACACCCCCTGCAACTGGCGCTTGTCGTCGCTCAGGGCCTCGGTGTAAGTAACCCGATCGCCGGAGGTAAAGTCCTGAAACCGCCCCGGGGCCAGCATTTCAAACTCGGTGGCCTTTCGTTGCTCGTTAAAGATGTGCTCCACCTGTTTCATGCCCCAGGGAGAGATGTAAAGACTCATGGCCCCCACCACCAGCATGACCGGCAGCGCTCCAAGCAACGTTTTCGCCAGCAACTGCTTTTCACTCACACCGCAGGCGAACAACACCGTCATCTCGCTTTCGAGGTACATCCGCCCATAGGCCAGCAGAATTCCGATAAACAGGCCCAGAGGCAGAATTAATTCCAGAAACCCGGGGAAACGATACCCCATAATCGCAAACAGGACGCCGGCCGCAATCTCGCCCTCAGCAGCATCGGCCAGATACTTGATAAAACGCCCACTCATAAACACCAGCAACAGAATGCCAGACACCGCAAGCATACTGACCATGATCTGGCGAATGAGGTAACGGAAGATAATACTCAAATCAGTCTCTCTGGCGGCGCCGTCATTGGAGATGGAGGTTAAGGAGAACAGCGCGTATTCTATGTAACCTCGCCGACGAATGACAGTACGGGGCCTACACGATAAAACCATCGTAACGAAGCGGGCACCCGGCTTGATTAATAAAGGCTTTGCCCCAATCCTTATGAGCATTGCCATCAACATTCAATTCAATTGAATAAAGCACAATCTGACAACGGAGTTGCCATGAATTTCAGCCTGAGCAGCAAAGCCATCACAGCCACCAAAGCCGACTGCCTGGTTATCGGCCTGCCTGAGAAAGGCGAGTGGCCAGAATCCACCAAAGCGGCAGACGACGCGCTGGGCGGACTGATCAAGCAACTCGAGAAAGCCGGCGACCTGACCGGCAAGAACGCCTCCGTGAATACCCTGCCCCTGGTGGATCAGCCCTGGCAGCGCGTTGTGGTAATTGGCACCGGCAAAGATGCAGACCGCACAGCCACAGCCTACCGCAAGAGCCTGATTGCCATGACCGGCGCATTGAAAGATGGCCCCTCCAAAAGTGCACTGATCAGCCTGACCGATACTGCGGTTCAGGGCGAAGCTGCGGTCAGCTCTGAAGAAGCCCGGCTAAACCTGATTGGCCGGATTCTGGAAGACCAGCTCTACACCTTCACCGAATTCAAAAGCGACAAGCCTGCCGCCCGCAAACTGAAAAAAGTTGTGGTACAGGCATCCGGCGCCGGCAAGTCCCTGAAAGATGCTTTCAACCTTGGCCTGGCCACCGGCCGCGGCATGAACTACACCAAAGACCTGGGCAACACCCCACCCAACATCTGCCACCCGGTCTGGCTTGCCGAACAGGCCAAGGCCATGGCCAAAGACTACGACTCCATCCAGACCGAAGTTCTGGACGAGAAGCAGATGGAAAAACTGGGCATGAACACCATCCTGGCCGTAGGCAAAGGTTCCAAGCAGCCTCCGCGCCTGATCGTGATGGAATACCGTGGCGGCAAGGCCAAAGACAAACCCTACGTACTGGTGGGGAAAGGCATCACCTTCGATACCGGCGGCATCAGCCTCAAGCCTGGCGAAGGCATGGACGAAATGAAATACGATATGGGCGGTTCTGCCAGCGTATTCGGCACCATGAAAGTCCTGGCTGAAACCAAACCCAAGATCAACGTGGTTGCCGTGATCGCTGCCGCTGAAAACATGCCCGACGGCGGTGCCTCCCGCCCCGGCGATATCGTCAAAACCCTGAGCGGCATGACCGTCGAAATCCTCAACACGGACGCTGAAGGCCGCCTGGTACTGTGCGACGCCCTCACCTACGTGAAGAAATTTGACCCGGCAGCCGTGGTCGACATGGCCACCCTCACCGGCGCCTGCATTATCGCCCTGGGCAATCATGCCACCGGCCTGCTGTCCAACAACGACGAGCTTGCGAACGAACTGCTCGCCGCCGGCGAACGCACCGGCGACCGCGCCTGGCGCCTGCCGCTGTGGGACGAATACCAGAGCCAGCTCGACAGCAACTTCGCTGACATGGCCAACATTGGCGGCCGCCCGGCCGGTACGATCACCGCCGCGTGTTTCCTGAGCCGCTTTGCCAAAGACTACCGCTGGGCCCACCTGGACATCGCCGGCACCGCCTGGAACTCCGGCAAAGCCAAAGGTGCCACCGGCCGCCCGGTCCCCCTGCTGGTCGACTACCTGATGACCCATGCAGGGTAACCAGCCAAACCCACCGGAGCCCGGCAGCCACGCTGCCGGCCCCTCTGGCCGGGACGATAAAAACCAGCGCTACTGGTTCCACATCCTCGCCCAGAACACCCCCGCCGCCCGCAACCTCCACGCCGCCAAACTCGTGGACAAAGCCTGGCAGCAGGGCGACCGCGTGTGCATCCTCTGCGACTCCGAAGACCAGGCCCAGGAACTCGACGACCTGCTGTGGAACTTCACCCCCGAAGCCTTCATCCCTCACAGCATCGCCAAAGAACCAACCACACCTTGCACCGACCCCGTCGGCATTTTGCTCTACCCGCCAGCCGCGGTGGACTGGGATACCGTTATCGTCCTGTCCTCAACCCTGCCTGAAGACGCTGACCAATACCGCCGCCTAGCACTGGTGGCCTATAATGATCCGGCCGTATTGAACCAAGCTCGGGGGCACTACAAGCAACTCCGAACAATGGGAATTGAGGCGAAGGTGCATGATATGCGGCGGAGGTAATTCGTTTTTTGCCACGGACGCTCACGGACCCACACGAACAGCAAACGAAAAGCAAAACTCACCAGCGACCAGCAAAAAGTTCGACCTGTGAGGTTGGGGGTAGGCTTTCCAAAAATTTCGTAGGCCATGGATGGCCGGAGACAAGCGCCACAGGGGCTCAGCCGAGCGCTTATGAAGCGAAGCTTCATGCGAAAGCTGAGCGACCACAATCTGTGATTGTGGGCCGGGCCCCGAAGGGGTGCCGCAAGGAGCGCTTTTTGGAAAGCCTACCCCCAACCTCACACTGCACCACATCCGCAGTCTTCGTTTCACTGAGGTTCGCCGCATCAACAGCGACCATGTATAATCGGCCAATTCAGAATTTCCCTATGTGAATCAACCAAAACGGTCACTGCATAATCCCATGGAAAAAACCTACCAGCCAGAAAACATCGAGCGCCAGTGGTACGAAAACTGGGAATCCAAAGGCTATTTCCGCCCCAGCGGAGAAGGCGATTCCTATAGCATCGCCATCCCGCCACCCAACGTGACCGGCAGCCTGCACATGGGCCATGCCTTCCAGCACACCATCATGGACACCCTCACCCGCTTCAAGCGCATGCAGGGCCGTAACGCACTGTGGACCGTCGGCACCGATCATGCCGGCATCGCCACCCAGATGGTCGTCGAACGCAAACTGGCTGCAGAAGAAGACAAAACCCGCCACGATCTCGGCCGGGAAGAATTCATCAAGCGCATCTGGGACTGGAAAGAACACTCCGGCGGTACCATCACCCGCCAGATGCGTCGCCTGGGCAACTCCGTGGACTGGAGCAACGAACGCTTCACCATGGACGATGGCTTCTACAAAGCCGTACAGGAAGTCTTTATCCGCCTGTACGATGAAGGCCTGGTGTACCGCGGCAAACGGCTGGTGAACTGGGACCCGAAGCTGCACACCGCTATCTCTGATCTGGAAGTCGAAAACAAGGAAGAAAAGGGCTATTTCTGGCACCTGCGCTACCCGCTGGCCGACGGCCAGAAAACCCAGGACGGCAAAGACTACGTCATCGTCGCCACCACCCGCCCGGAAACCATGCTGGGTGACACCGCCGTAGCCGTCCACCCGGACGATGAGCGCTACCAGCATCTGATTGGCCAGCACGTTCTGCTGCCGCTGGTTAACCGCCGCATTCCCATCGTGGCCGACCACCACGCCGATCCGGAAAAAGGTTCCGGCTGCGTGAAGATCACCCCCGCTCACGACTTCAACGATTACGCCGTAGGCAAACGCAACAACCTGCCCATGATCAACGTCATGACGCAGGACGCCAACATTCGTGAAATCGCCGAAGTCTTCAATGCGGACGGCACCGAAAATTCCGAGATTAACAGCGCCCTCCCGGCCGCCTATGCCGGCCTGAGCCGGGAAGCAGCCCGCAAGCAGATTGTTGCCGACATGGAACTGGCAGGCCTGGTCGAGAAAATCGAAGACCACGTGCTGAGCGTACCCCGCGGTGATCGCTCCGGGCTGATCATCGAGCCGATGCTGACGGATCAGTGGTTTGCAGACGCCAAGACCCTGGCCAAGCCGGCTATTGAAGCGGTAGAAGACGGTCGCATCCAGTTCGTACCCAAACAGTACGAGAACATGTACTTCGCCTGGATGCGCGACATTCAGGACTGGTGCATCTCCCGCCAGCTCTGGTGGGGGCACCGGATTCCTGCCTGGTACGACGCTGAAGGCAATATCTATGTGGGCCGGAGCGAGGCTGAGGTTCGCAGCAAACATCAGCTCCCGGACACACTGGAACTCAAGCAGGACGACGATGTACTGGACACCTGGTTCAGCTCCGCCCTGTGGACCTTCGGCACTCTGGGCTGGCCGGAAATCACCGAACGGCTGAAGACCTTCCACCCCACCGACGTGCTGGTGACCGGTTTCGACATCATCTTCTTCTGGGTTGCCCGGATGATCATGATGACCATGCACTTCATCAAGGATGAAGACGGTACTCCGCAGGTTCCGTTCAAGACCGTGTACGTGACCGGTCTTATCCGGGACGAGCACGGCGACAAGATGTCCAAGTCCAAGGGTAACGTGATCGACCCGCTGGATATGATCGACGGCATCAGCCTGCCGGACCTGCTGGAAAAACGCACCGGCAACCTGATGCAGCCCAAGCTGGCCGAGAAAATCGGCAAGCGCACCGAGAAGGAATTTCCGGAAGGCATCGCCGCCCATGGTACTGACGCCCTGCGTTTCACCCTCGCCGCCATGGCGACCACCGGCCGTGACATCAACTGGGATATGAAGCGCCTGGAAGGCTACCGTAACTTTTGCAACAAGCTGTGGAATGCCGCCCGCTATGTGCTGATGAACACGGAAGGCGAAGACTGCGGCGTGAACAATGAGCCGGTGGAACTGTCACTGGCAGACCGCTGGATCATCAGCGAACTGCAGCACTGCGAGCAGGAGGTGATCCGTCACCTGGACCAGTACCGCTTTGACCTGGCCGCCTACGCCCTGTACGAGTTTATCTGGAACGAATACTGCGACTGGTACCTGGAACTGTCCAAACCAGCCCTGAGCGATGACAGCGCCAGTGCCGAGGCCAAACGGGGCACCCGTCGTACCCTGGTACGCGTACTCGAAGCCGTACTCCGCCTGGCGCATCCGATCATGCCGTTCATTACCGAAGAAATCTGGCAACGCATTGCACCGCTGGCCTGCAAGCAGGGCGACAGCATCATGCTGCAGCCCTACCCGCAGCCGGATGCCAGCAAGCAGGATGCCGCCGTGGCCGCCGATATCGAGTGGCTGAAAGGCGTGATTGTAGCGGTGCGTAATATCCGCGGCGAGATGAACATCTCCCCGGGTAAGCAGGTACCGGTACTTCTGAAAGGCGGCAACGCCGACGATCAGCGCCGCCTGAACGACAACCGCCAATTCCTCATTTCCCTGGCCAAACTTGAGAAGCTGGAATGGTTCGAGGGCGACAAAGCTCCCATGAGCGCCACCCAACTGGTAGGCGAAATGGAAGTGCTGGTGCCCATGGCCGGCCTGATCGACAAGGACGCCGAACTCAAGCGCCTGGACAAGGAGCTGGAACGCCTGAACAAGGAAATCGGTCGCCTGGAAGGCAAGCTGAACAACGAGAAGTTCACCGCCAAGGCACCAGCCGAAGTCGTAGAGAAGGAAAAAGAGAAGCTGAAGGATGCCCAGGGCAGCCTGCAGCGGCTCAGTGCGCAACGGGCAGAAATCGAGGCCATGTAAGGCCATGATCGCCATCCTCGGTGCCGGCTCCCTGGGCCGGCTCTGGGCGGCAACGCTACCTGCCGGGCAGGTAGCGTTTGTGCCCCGTCCGGGGCAGGCCCCTGCCCTCGTCTGTTATCGCTTTCAGCCCATTGACGGCGAATCAGGCAGTACCATTATTCCCTGGCTACAACCCGGCCAATCTCCTGATCTACTCCTGGTGACGACCAAAGCCGGCAACACTCTCGAAGCCCTCAAGGCGGCCCTGCCCTCCATTGCCAAACAGACTCCCATTGTGTTGTTCCAAAACGGGCTTGGGAGCCAGCAGCAGGTCACCGAAACATGGCCGGACCGGCCGGTACTGGCCGCATCCACGACCGAAGGCGCAAACCGGCCCGCCCCCGGGCTGACCGTTCACGCTGGCCGCGGCACAACCTGGGTCGGTGCCCTGAACCCGGCGGGGGACCCATCGGTCGAATGGGTTGCCCAACAGCTCGCCAGCAGCGGCCTCATGGTCCACCCTGAACACGACATACTGGCAAGGCTCTGGCAAAAACTGGTGATCAACGCCGGCATAAACGCCTTTACGGCCATTCTGGATTGCCCCAACGGAGAGATCCTGACACAACCGTTTTACCTGCAATGGATTGCCCCCTTGTGCGAGGAGATCAGCCGCCTGCTCCCTGCTGCCGGACAACCGCAACAAGCCCCGGAAGACCTGCGCGAGACTATTGAGGCTGTCGCCCGCAAAACCGCCGCCAACACGTCTTCCATGCGGGCTGATGTAAAGGCAGGCAGAACCACGGAAATCGACTTCATTAACGGTTACCTGGCGCGGCTCGGCCATCAACATGGCATACCGGTACAGGTGAACCAAATGCTCGCCGAACAGGTACAACAACTGAACTGACTTTTACCAGAGGGAGCAAGACCATGGGCAATCGCCTGTCGAAGATCTACACCCGAACCGGAGACGACGGTTCTACCGGCCTGGCCGATGGCAACCGTATCGCCAAAAATGCCCAGCGAGTGGAAGCCATGGGTATGGCAGATGAGCTGAATTGCCATATCGGCGTTTTGATTGAGACGCTTCCCTCTGGTGACCGTCTGATCGATACCTTCCGGCGCATTCAGCATCACCTGTTTGATCTGGGCGGCGAATTTGCCATCCCGGGCAGCAAGGTGATCAGCGACAATCACATTGAGTGGCTGGAGCAGACTCTGGACGAGTACAACACCGACCTGCCGCCGCTAAAAAACTTCATCCTGCCTGGGGGCTGCCCTGCCGCAGCACAATGTCATCTGGCACGGGCGGTCTGTCGCCGGGCCGAGCGCGTGGTGGTGGCCCTTGGCCACGAGGACTCCATCAATACTGCCTCGCGTCACTACCTGAACCGGTTATCCGATCTGCTGTTTGTCATCGCCCGAGTGCTGGCTCGCCGGGATGGCAGCCAGGAGATTCTCTGGGAGCAAAAAAAACCCGGCCTCTGAGGCCGGATTTTTCACAACAACAACCGCAGATTACACCTTGAATGCTTCCACCAGGCGCTGAAGCGACGCGGTAAGCTCCGACATCTGTCTGGACGAAGCCAGAGTCTCTTCGGCGTTGGAGGCAGTGCTCTGGCCAAATTCGCCAATGCGCTCCACGTTGGCATTCACGTTCCTGGCCACGGCCGACTGTTCCTCCGCCGCCTGGGCAATCTGGTGGCTCATATCCACGATTTCGGAAATGCCCGAGGCGATCCGATCCAGCGCTTCGGTCACTTCACCAGACTTCTGTACCGTCTTCTCCGTGGCATCGTGACTTGAGGTCATGGCAGATACCGCCTCTTTTACACCACCCTGAAGCCGGGAAATCATGCCTTCAATTTCCTCAGTGGACTTGTGGGTACGCTGGGACAATGAGCGAACCTCATCCGCCACCACCGCAAAGCCACGCCCCTGTTCTCCCGCCCTCGCTGCCTCGATGGCCGCGTTCAGCGCCAGCAGGTTGGTCTGCTCGGCAATTGCTTTAATCTCAACCAGAACCTGACTGATATTGTCACTGTCCGCACTCACCCGGTTGATGACATCAACGGCGCCTGCAATCTCCGTAGCCAGCCGGTTAATGGTCGCCACCGTATCGGCCACCACTTCCCGACCCTTCTCGGTATCTTTCTCGGCATTCCCCGCACTATCCGCCACCCGGTGCGCACTCTCGGTAACTTCATTGACCGCTTCCACCATCTGGCCCATGGCCTCGTTGATCTGACCGGTCTCTTCCATCTGTCGGGCCACGGCCTGACTGTTAGCCGATGCGGTGTCATTCACCCGGACCGCCTGCTGATCAACATCTGCTGTTGTAGAGCCCACCGACCGGACAAGCTCAGCAATACGATCGGTCATGTTGTTGAACTCAGAGGTGAGCTCCCCCAGTTCGTCCCGGTTGTTCAACCGGATATGGGTGGTCATATCGCCGGCGGCCACATTTCTTGCAGCTTCGCTGAACCGGTTGATGGCAATCCGCACAGACATAAAGAAGCCCACATAGAGGTAGACCACCACCAGCATCACAGCAATCAGCGCCACCAGAATCAGGGTGCGCTGCCCGGTCTGGCGAGCCAGGCGATCCTCAAGATTACCGGCAACCACATCGAAGATACGATCGCTGAGGGTATCGTAATATCCCATCTGCGCCGATACGGTCTCGTCGAATTCCTGCCAGGGCAGCTCCAGGCGCATAGGCGTAATGACATTCAGGTCCAGCTCATCACGCACTGTCATCAGGCTCTCTTCCGTGCGGGTCAACGCACCGCTCGCACTCTCTGCCAGCTGGGGCGACGCCTCCACAGCAACGGAAAGGGCCGGCGAAAGCAGCGAACTGCGGTTGGTCAACTGATCGTAGATTTCATTCAGGGTTTCGCTGAGTGCATAGCCCACCTGACCTTCCACCAGCGCAAAAATACCGTATGAACGGGCGCCGCCAACAACAGTGCGAGACTCAGGCAACGCAGAACGCACCAGCCCTAACAGCAGCAGGTTTTCCCGGGACGCATCCTGCCCCAACCCGCTGATTTCAATGGTCGCCGGCAGCAAGGCCATCACCTTCTGCACAAATTCCTGGTAGTACTTGAACTGGGGGTCAATGTTGCCCTGATAGTTATCGTTGGCTTTGAGCGTCTCCCATTCTTCCCTTACAGCCAGAATCTGCTCCTGCCAGGAGCCGGAGGTGTCAAAAGAACGCTGTGGTTCGGCGAGATCTGCCAACAGGGCGTCCATACGACTGGCCGCTTCGTTGGCTTTTTCGAGCAGGGGTTGTTCGTCTTTCAGAATGCCAGGGGCCTGATAGTCACGGTAATCCATCGACGCCACCAGCAGGCGTTCCACCTTCTGGAGTTCTGCAAGACCTTCAATGCCGCGGGTCATGGTCTGAACCGACTGGTTGAGCCCGGAAATCACCAACCAGCAAAGCACGATGATAGGGCCAAGAAAGAGAATGCTGATGAGGCTGAATTTGTAAACCATGGGCAGCCGATTCATCAGTGCTACAGCCGGATTGATTATATAGTTCACAGAGCCCTCGCTGCTTCTAACAACTGAATCTTTATTCTTTTGTTTGATTATCGCCCGTTGCCGGAAAAACTTAATCACTATTTAGTGTTATTCTGTAATCCGTTTTTGCTTTCCGGCTAGGCCATGCCTGCGATCACCAGCAATGCAAACGCACATATCCACACCAGCATGCTCCGGTTGAGGAGGTCCCTTATGGCGCTGAGGCTCCGTCCGCCAAAATCGGGCCACTCTTCCGGGTGCAACTCCGAAAAGCGCGCAGGATCAAGTGCATAACCAGTTAACGACCCGTTGGCGGAAATCATGAGCACATCCGCGGTCTTTTTCCCGAATCCCGGGAATACCTTGCGTATTTCCCGGGACCAGCCGGCCAGGTCACCGGCGAGTCCGAATGTGCATGACAGCAAGCGGGAAGGAATCCAGCCGATAAGCCGGGCCGCCCGCTGATAGCGTTCCCGCGCGGCCGCCTGCGGCCATTGGCCCGCCAGAGCTACAAGCCCGCGAGCCAGAAAAGCCAGCGCTATGCCGCCGACGGCGTACCAGAAAACCACCAGGAAGAAACGCTCGAAAACCGAGACCATCAGCGCCCGCGACACCGACAGGTGCATGGCTTCTGGCGATAGCGCCGCTCCTCTTTCGGAGGCGGGCAGGCGCTCTTGAACATGGTGCCAGGCAGCCTGCATATCTCCGCGCCGCCAGGCATCGGAATAGGCTCGCAGCACCTTGCGCCAGCCCGGCGCTCCCATCAGTACCACCATCAGCACCAGTTCAAGCGGATACAGGGCATAGCGGTAGCCCGCCTCACTGGACAGCGCCCACGCGCCAGCGAGCGCCAGAGAAGGTAACACAACCAGCAGCGCCCCTCTCCAGACTGACCGCTCCTGACCCGCTTCTACCCGGCCCCAACGATGAAACCAGCGACGCCAGATCTCATCGCTGGCCAGGTGGTCGGCGCGGTCCAGCCTGCGGCGAATCACGTACGCAATCAGAAAAACAACCAACGACATCAGGCCATCTCCTCGTTCGACAGCAGTGCCCGGAAGCGAGACCACTCAAACGCGGGCCCTGGATCGGTTTTTCGGCCCGGAGCAATATCACTGTGGCCGGCAATGCGACCCGGCGTGATTTCCGGCCAGGCTGTCATTGCCAGGAGCGCCAGACGCGCCAGCGCACGGTACTGATCATCGGTATAGGGAACGTCATCCGCACCTTCGAGCTCGATACCAATGGAGTAGTCGTTGCACTCCTCCTTACCCTGAAAACTGGAACGGCCAGCATGCCATGCCCTGTCCAGACAGCTGACAAACTGAATAACGGAACCATCCCGGCGAATCAACGCGTGTGCAGACACCTTCAGCTCTGCGATCGTTTCAAAATAGGGGTGGACAGCAGTATCCAGACAGTTACAGAAAAAATTCTCGATGTGCGGGCCGCCAAACTGTTCCGGCGGCAGGCTGATGTTGTGAACCACCAGCAGTGAGATAGAGGAACCGTCCGGGCGGGGACCAAAATTGGGCGACGGACACCAGCGCACGCCGGGGAACCGGCCACTGGAACGCAAAAGTGCTGCCGCATCTTTCAGGGAGTGTGGGTGATGATCGTTCTGGATACTAGACAACGTGTTTCCATCGGCGCAGGGGACTCATGCAGATGATTGAATCACAAAGCGCCCATGGATGCCACGACGTCGCCGGTGCCCTGCGCGGGCACTCAGTACCGGAGATCAGTCTTTTCGGTTATGACGCAGGTTGTCGATGATGGACTCCAGCGCCCGATCAAAGATCAGGCCGTCATCCAGCATGGTGATCGCCTGCTCCTGCAGAGCAATCGCCAGGTCATCCCGATGATATTCCGCCACCTTCGCACCACTGCGGTTAACAAAGATGTACTTGCCGGTGGCCTTGATGAAGGCCGCCAGCTTGCAACGGACCCTGGTCTCGTCTCTGGCCATCTCAACCCAGGATCCAACTCTCAGGCCGTCCGCCTTCGCCAGCCATTCCGCCGACGCTACTGGTGATTGGATCTCCGCGAATTCCTCGGCGACGGCTGCCGTCTCAACGCCGGCTGAGATCTCAGCAGGCTTGACTGACGCAGGTTCAGTCACCTCGTCAATCACCTCCGGCGCAGGTTCCGATTGCTCGGGAGTTTCCGCCGGCTCTGCCGGAGCTTCAGGTACCTCAAAATTCTCAATCGTGGGTGCCTTGTCTTCAACAACCGGCGCGGTCACCAGTTTCTGGAAAACATCGACATGGGCAAGCTCCAGGTCCCGGATGGCCGCATCGGTTGCAAACGGATCCCAGGAGATCTCCTGAAGCGCCTTGCGGAGCTCTTCCACCACCTCTGGAATCATTCGCAACAGTTCCGCCCGGGTATCAGAAGACACCGGTCGCGGGTCAACACTCCACACCAGCCGCTCGCTGATGGCCTTTGCCTGCAGCCAACGCTCGCTTTCTTCACCCTCGCGCAACACCACCCACTGCAGGTAGCGGGTCCAGGGCTCGTTCAGCACCTGTAAAACCGGATCGGGAATGTCCCGGCCTGCCGTGTGCTCACGGATAACATCGGTAGCAGCCTGACTGGCACGTTCCTGCCTGGCGCGTCCTTCTTCGGCATCCCGAAGGCGCTGCTCAACCAGCTCGCGACGCCGGCGATCCAGATCCATGAAGTGACCAAAGTCCTTCAGCAATTCCTCGAACAGCCCTACCTGATCGGTGTATTCGGTGAGCACCCGACCCACCACTTCCTCAATTTTTTCCCGAAGCGGATCACGCATTCCGGCACGTTTCTCGCTCCAGCCAATGGCGGCAAGGGCAAGTTCGTTGAGGAGCTTGCGAACCGGATGGCCACCACGATTGAAAAAGTTCTTGTCGCTGAGTGCGACCTTGAGCACCGGAATCTGTAGCCGCCCGATCAGCGCCTTCATAACCGGATGCAACTGCCGATCTTCGAGAATGAAATCAAACAGCATTGAGACCAGGTTGATCACATCACTGTCGACCTGCCCTACTGAGAATCGCTTCCCTTCCGGACCCTGCAACAGCGGCTGTAACTGCTGGCGCAAAGGCACCACATTGTCGCCTTCACCCTGCGGCGCTGCGCCCTGCAGTTCGTTCAGGCGCGCCATCAGACGATCGGTATCCAGAACAGCGCCGGTTTGTGCCATACCGGCACTACTGGTCTCTCCCTGGTGCAACAGCGCACTCAGCTCACTGAAAGTAGGCGACGGTCCATGGCCATTGGCAGTACCTTCGGCAGCCGGGGCTTCCTGGGCGGGCGCTGGCGAACCGCCTGCCTTTGGCGCACTGCGACCCGGCGCTACCTGAGCACCACCCACCGGAGCCCGCTTCATGTCAGGCAGCACGCCGGCGGCGATCAGGGTTTTGTTGCATTCCTGGTAGAAATCACTGAGCTTGTCCACCAGCAGGCGCTCAAACAGCTTCAAAACCACAAGCTTGGCACGGATATCAATATCCAGATCGGTGCAAGCATCCGAAATAGCGCCACAAATGACTTCCGGGCTGAGAGGCATTTGATCGTCAGAGAGATCCAACTGTGGAACAAGATGGCGAATCCGGGCCGCCAACATCCTTACCGGCTCCTGGTATCGATTCCGCAGGCGATTGGTCAGGTTATCTATCGCTACCTGCTGTTCAAGATCAGAGTGATCCACCAGGCTGAGGGAGTCCTGGTCCACTTCTTCCAGTGAACCACCGGAGCGGGCAGGTTTGAACTTACCCAGCTCGTTGAAGGCCTGGCTGACGTATTGCAGGACTGACACTGTCATTGCCTTCCGGCGCAGTCGCAGCTCCCGCATGGCGTCGAAGTAAGCAGTCTGGTCCTGGTTGGAGCCGGCCCGGTCTGCGAGGGCAAACAAACTGTCGTCAGCCTGTTCGAAAAAACTGGCAAGTACCGCCTTGAGTGACTGACCCGATGTGTCACGCAGTCGCACCAGCTCTACCGGTAACGAGAACCGGCTCACCGGCTTCTGACCGGCCAAGCGGACTACCTTGTTATCGTGCGCCATGTGGATGCTCCGGAATCGAACAGCTGATGGTACTTAAACCTTTATAGGATTACATCATACGGGCGAGTGTCGTCACCTTGTGTCAGAATTTGTCACCTTTTGTGTCAGCAGGAACTGCATCACACTTCAGACCCCTCACACCTCCATTTGGCGAATCGATAGCGCTGGCAGTAGAATTGCCCTCCACACTTTTCCAAGCCACCATCAACCTCCGGACGTCCCAATGATTTCTGCCGAACTGCTGCGCCAGGCCCGTATCGAATCCGTTGCCCAGAGTCTGCGGGAAGATATTGGCGATGGCGACATCACTGCCCAGCTGATTCCTGCCGAAAAACTGGCAACCGCAAGGGTAATCACCCGGGAAGACGCCCGCCTGGCTGGAAGCGCCTGGGTGGAGGAGGTTTTTCGCCAGGTGGATCCCTCAGTGACACTTCAGTGGCAGTTTCACGATGGCGACGACGTACCCGCCAACGCCGTGATTTTCCGCATGCAAGGCCCGGCCCGCTCGCTTCTGACCGCTGAACGAGCTGCTCTTAACTGGTTGCAGACCCTGTCTGGCGTGGCAACGGCCTGTGCCCATTACGCTCGCCGGGTGTCCCATACCAACGTCCGCCTTCTGGACACCAGGAAAACCCTGCCAGGGCTGCGACTGGCCCAGAAATACGCGGTGACTTGCGGTGACTGCGACAATCACCGGCTGGGGCTCTGGGACGCCTTCCTGATCAAGGAAAACCACATTGCCGCCTGCGGCTCCATTGCCAATGCGGTCGCCGAAGCGCACCGCATTGCACCAGGCAAACCCGTGGAAGTGGAAACCGAATCGCTCGCCGAACTGGACCAGGCTCTTGAGGCCGGGGCCGACATCATCATGCTGGACGAGTTCTCGCTTGCCGACATGGCTGAAGCGGTAAAGCGGAATGCCGGAAAAGCCCGCCTTGAAGCTTCCGGTGGCATCAACGCGCACACGCTGGTGCCCGTTGCCGAAACCGGCGTGGATTACATCTCTATTGGCGCACTGACCAAAGACGTACGAGCCATCGATTTGTCCATGCGCCTGGAGTAATCCAGTCCCGGAATAATCAGCGGCCGCCAGAGGACAACAGCCGATCCATCTCCTCAAGCGCTGAGATCAGTTCACGGCCGGACTGCTCACGCCCACGGAAATGCTCTTCTGCCATGGGCGCAATACCAGATACCTCTGGCAGCGCGTGACCGGCTTCCACCAGCGCCTTCATTTTTTCAAGAAACACGAACTGCAGCCACTGGGTGAAGTCCATGGTATCCAGGCAGAACGGCTGGGTACTCTGGAACGCCTCCGGTGGCAGGCTTTCTGTCTGCCAGACACCCAGTTGCCGAAGTTCAATTTCAATCTGCAGCAAACCGTCGGTCACCTGATCCAGGTGGCGTGCTTTTTCACTCATGGGATTCCTCTCAGTCTGCCAATGGCTCCAGCTCAACAGACTCCCCATGCAGCACACGGTATAGGTCCTCATACTGGCGTGTGAGCGTGTGTTTCGGAGCCATGTGAATCAGCGGTTGGCGACTCTGGTGTGATTCTTTCATCTTGACGGAACTGGACAGGCGTACCGGCAGCACCGGCAACCCCTCCTCCGTCAGCTCCCGGACCAACTGCCTGGGCAGGCTCGCCCTTGGCTGGAACTGGTTTGCAATGATGCCCTCAACAACCAGCTCCTCATTATGATCCTCATGCAATTCGCGGATTTCATGGAGGATGTTGTAGAGCGCCTGGCGGGAGAAATCATCGCAGTCGAACGGGATCAGGCAGCGCTGGGCAGCAATCAGGGCAGAACGAGTGTAGAAATTCAGGGCCGGGGCGGTATCGATATAGATCTCATCGAAACTGTCGCTGAGTTTTTTCAGGAACTCCCTGAGCTTGTAGATCTTGTGCTTGGCTTCGAGTTTGCGTTCCAGAAAATCCAGCTCAGGGCTGGATGGCAACACGTACAGGTTGTCGAATGACGAGGCGTGTACAAACTCGTCAGGTCGACGATTGAAGACACTGAAGGCGACCGTCTGCTCCAGCAGATCGGCAACGGTATCTTTCAGTTCAGCCGCCGGCTTGCCCAGCAGGTAGTGGGTGGAGTTGCCCTGCGGGTCCAGATCCACCACCAGGGTACGCTTTCCTCTTGCGGCGCTGATGGCCGCCAGATTACAAGTGATACTGGACTTGCCAACGCCACCTTTCTGATTGAATACAACCCGTCTCATGTCGTCTCTCCAATGGCCTTTATCGTTATTAATCCCTTTACCGCTACCATCCCATCACAGCTTTAACAAACGGAATGGTTAAACGTCGCTGGGCCTGCAGCGAATTCTCATCCAATGTATCCAGCAGCCCCAGCAGATCACCCAGCTTTCTAGGGGCCCTGCGCATGATGAAGCCGGCAACATCCTCACTCATCACCAGCCCGCGCTGCTCTGCCCGGGCCATCAGGATTCGCTGCCGGTCCTCATCCCGGTACACGCCCAACTGAATGAGCAAGCCATGCGCCAGGCGAGATCCCAGGTCTGCCAGCCCGAACGGCAGCGAAGCAGGCACCTCGGATAGACTGACCACCAGCAGGCCATTGCGGTCCAACACCCGGTTGTACAGGTGGAAAACCGCCTCCTCCCAGCCGGGATCCCCCGCGGCATGTTCCAGATCGTCAAGACAGATCACATCATGACTGTCCAGGCCCGCCAGGGCATCCGGGCCAAACGGCAACAACTCGACGATGCTGATGCAGACGGCAGTTTTCCCCATTTGCTCGGACTCATGGCAAATCGCCTGCAACAAGTGGCTTTTACCGGTATCGGAATCGCCACAGATCACGACCACCGGAAGCCCCGACGGCTCCCGGCACACCAGCTTAAGCCGCTGGGCGGCCGAACGGTTACGGTCGCCGTGAAAGTTGTCGAAGCGGGCATCGTCCCGGAGCTTGACCCCCAATACCATTTGTGAGGCTTTCATGACCGCTTCGCCCTCCAGGCCCGCAAACTCCACACTGCCACATAGTGCCCCCCGCTCACCAGCGCGCTGACGGCAACCAGCCAGATCCCGGTGTCGATGACCCAGGGCTGCATGGGCAAACCCGCCAGCAGGATGATAATGGCGAGCGCCACGAGTATCTGCACAAACGTGTTGATCTTGCCCGGAATACTGGGTTCCATATCGAAGCGGCCGATGCCGTAATGAAAAGCCAGGCCGCCGCAGACAATGACAAGATCCCGACCCAGCACCAGGGCAAACAGCCACAGCGGAAGTACACCGGTAATGGTGAGCATGAGGTAGGCCGAAATCAACAGCGCCTTGTCCGCGAGAGGGTCGGCCACAGCGCCAAGCCGGGAGCGCCAATTGAAATGACGGGCCAGAAACCCGTCAAAGGCATCGGTCAGTGCGGCAACGAAGAATATCACCAGAGACAGCCGATAGTTACCTTCCAGCAGCGCGCCGGCGAACGGCACGATCAGCACCATTCGCAGGAATGTCAGTGCATTCGGGATCCAGCGCCACTGCTTAGAACTCACCGGGCTGCCTCCATCAAGCCATCAGCTTCGGTCGCCGCCAGTGGCGCCGGGAGCGGGTTGCCAGCGGTAATAAAGTACCTGGTACAAAGACTCAAAAGCCTGTTCGGCATCCTGCTCATCGCCCGGAGCCAGGGGCTGATAGCTGAACCCAGGCGTCGAAGCACTATCCTGCGCATCCGTTCCGGCCGGTGCTTCGGTTTCATTGCGGGAACCGGGCTCGCCTGTTTGCGCCTCACCATCCCCGTCCGAGCCAGCAGTCTGGCTGTTCTTGCTGGCCGTTATCGGCTCTGCAGGCTGCTCCGCCGGCACAAATCGTGCGTCCAGCGCGATATGCTCCTTCAACTGGTCAAGTTCTCCAGAGAATGCTACCTCCACGGTCAGCCGGTTGCCACGAACCCGTGACGCACCAACAGACACTACCGGAGTCATGTCCTGTAGGGCCCGGGTCACCTGACCGTAATCTGCCAGCGTCGTTACACCCTCAAGCACCATATCAACTTTCGGAGCCTCACCCGCCTCGCCGGCTGTAACCGCATATCGGCTGGCGTATTGCTCTGTCCAGCGATCGATCAAAGCTTGCGCCAACTGTTCCGGCGTATCGGCATTGACCGACTGCTCACCCGCATCGAGCCCCATGCCTTCAACCACCCAGCCTGCGCGCCATTGGCCGCCGGAACGACTGATACGCACCAGAGCCAGGGCGTCGTGGGACAGATCGTCTGAAGCTTGTTCGATGCGGCCGACAAACTGGCCCCACAAATCCGACAGCAAGGCCCGGTCACCGGCATAGGTCTCCGGCGGGAAGGCGATGGGCAGACCGCGATCGGCCGCTGCTGATAAGAGATGCTGGGCCCAGAGCCCCTCGTTACTGCCCGCCGCTGAATCTGCTGAACGGGTCAGTAATTGCCGGTCTCCCCGGTCTTCCACGGCAATCCAGGCCAGTGTCAGGGGGCGGTTGGCGCCCCATACCGGCGCCTGCACAGACGCCAGCGCGCGGTTAACCCCCACGGCCCCGAAACTCATCTGCAAACGCGACTGCCCCGCGGTACGGTTCACCTGATAAGACAGCAACATGGACTCGGCGTCTGCCAGTACCTCGTCTATCCCTTCGAGTTCCAGCACCTCACGGGTCCCGGACACCCTCACCATTACCTGACGCAGCCCTTCAGCGTATCCGGCCTTCAAGGCATCCGCCGAGGTGCCTGCAACCGGAACATCGGCCGTGTAAAGTCCCGACACGCTGACCGCCGATGCCGGGCCGGCCGAGAGTACCCAACATACTGCCGCCAACAGAAACGCAGCAACTCGCCCGTTCCTGGCTGTTTTCACTGATTCGGTCATGAAACACCTTGCCATTCCCATGGTTGGCGCACAGGATACACCATCACCAGAGCCGAGAGTAGCAAGCACAGGTTGCAGTCAGGCAATCTGAAACCGGCAATATTGCCTGTGCTCCCAATTCCATTTGGAGCCCCCGTGCGCACCTGTTAAAATCCGCGCCTTGACTCACAGGCCTACGGTTATTTTCCATGAGCGAACAGAAGCCCTCCCTGACCTACCGCGATGCCGGCGTGGACATCGACGCAGGTAACGATCTTGTCAACCGAATCAAGAGCACTGCAGCGCGCACCCGTCGCCCGGAAGTACTCGGCGGCCTCGGCGGCTTTGGTGCCATGGTATCGATTCCGGCAGGCTACAAAGAGCCCGTACTGGTTTCTGGCACGGACGGCGTAGGCACTAAGCTTCGGCTTGCCATGCAACTGCAGAAGCATGACAGCATCGGCATCGACCTGGTGGCCATGTGCGTGAATGACCTGGTGGTCGGTGGCGCCGAGCCTCTGTTCTTTCTGGACTACTACGCAACCGGCAAACTGAATGTTGACGTTGCCGCCCAGGTAGTAGAAGGCATTGGCCAGGGTTGTGAGCAGGCCGGATGTGCTCTGGTTGGTGGCGAGACCGCCGAGATGCCGGGCATGTATGAAGGCGACGATTACGATCTGGCCGGCTTCTGTGTAGGCATTGTGGAGCGTGACAAGATCATTGACGGTAGCCGCGCGCAGCCGGGTGACGCCCTGCTGGCGCTGGGCTCCTCCGGCCCCCACTCCAACGGCTACTCGCTGATTCGCAAGATTATCGAAGTCAGTGGCGCAGACCTGAGCCAGTCAATGGGCGACACCACACTGGCCGACGCCCTGATGGCGCCCACACGCATCTATGTTAAGAATCTGCTTAAACTGATTCGCGAAGTCGATGTTCGGGCCCTTTCGCACATTACCGGCGGCGGCCTGCCCGAGAACATCCCCCGGGTACTGCCCAAGGGCACCATAGCCGCACTCGACACCCAGAGCTGGGAGCTGCCCCCGGTATTCCAGTGGCTTCAGAATGCCGGCGGCGTAGCCCAGGAGGAAATGTATCGCACCTTTAACTGTGGTATCGGCATGGTCATCTGTGTACCGGAAGACCAGAAGGCACTGGCCATGGACACCCTGAATGCCATGGGTGAAAAGGTATGGCAGATCGGCGTAATGGAAGTAGCCGAATCCAGCGATGCTGAGCCCGTTGTTCGCTACGCACCGGGGCTTTTGACGGCATGAAGGCAGATCCGGCCCCCGTTCCGAAGATCCTGGTGCTCGCCTCTGGCAGCGGCACCAACCTGCAGGCTTTGATCGACGCCACCCGTGAACGCGACTTTCCGGGTGAGATCATTGCCGTTGGCTGCAACAAACCGGGCGCGTTTGCCCTGGAGCGCGCCGCCCAGGCCAATCTCACCACCTTTGTGGTCGACCATACAAAATACGGCTCCCGAGAAGAATTCGACGCCGCCCTGCTGGCCGAAATCCTTCGCCACAATCCGGATCTGGTAGTGCTGGCCGGCTTCATGCGGATTCTGACCAGCGACTTTGTCCGCGCATTCCGTGGCCGAATGCTTAACATTCACCCGTCCCTGTTGCCGGCCTACACCGGACTGAACACCCACCAAAGGGTCCTGGAAGCCGGTGACCGCACCCACGGTGTATCCATTCACTTTGTGACCGAGGAACTGGACGGCGGGCCCGTCATCGCCCAGGCGGAAGTTGCCGTGGCAGAGGATGACACTCCGGAGTCCCTGGCGGAAAAAGTTCAGCAACAGGAGCACGTGCTCTACCCCATCGTCGTGCGCTGGTTCTGCGAGGGTCGCATACAGCTGGGCGCTGAGGGCGTTCTGTTTGACGGCGCGCCCATCGAGCGTCCCATGCGACTGCCGGCGAACTGAACAGATTGTCATCACAAGGCCTCGCCGAACCAACTACACTGTCGCTAGCGTAGACGGTCAAAGAGGCTTTTTGATGCACACAGACACCCCCCACAAACCACGTTTTCAGCTCTGGGCAGCCCTAATTGCCGGCATGATTGCACTGCCGGCGTCCGCCGGCGATGTTGATTATGCCCCTCTGGCACCCTATGAGGCCCGCTACACCGCCTCCATGTCCAAGGGCGTCAGCCTCAACGGCGAAGGTGTTCGGGAACTGACAGACCAGGGCAATAACGTCTGGCTCTACCGTACGGATGTCGACTCCTTCATCGCCGATATCAACGAATCACTGATTTTTCGCTGGGAAAATGGCCAGGTAATTCCCCTGCGCTACCGCTATCACCTCTCCGGCTTCCTGATCAAGGATCGCAAACAGTCCATTGATTTTGACTGGCAGGCAGGCACTGCCACCGGCAGCTATCGCGGCGAGAAGTTTGAAGTCGAGTTGCGGGATAAGACCCTGGACCCACTGGGCTACCAGTTACAGCTCCATCAGGATCTCAAGGCGGGCAAACGCGATGTCACCTACCAGGTGCTGGACAAGGGGGATTACGACGACGACCGCTTTGCTGTCATCGACGAAGATAGCCTGGGCGACAATGGCCGCACCATGAACACCCTGAAGGCGGAAAAGGTCCGGGACGAAGACTCCAAACGCCAGACCCTGATGTGGTTTGATCCGGCCCGGGATTACCTGCTGGTTCGCCTGCTCCAGGTAGAGCCGGACGGCAGCGAGTACGAGCTGAAACTCAAAGACGCGACACTGGCCGACTAACCGGCCAGTCCCTGCTCGGCCCACACCGCTTTTACTTCTTCAGCAATGATTCTCAGGCCCTCAGCCACCCGGGCATCGTCCTGCGAATAGGTGACCCTGAGGCACTCATGGCGATGACGCCAGCCATCCTCGGGCAAGCCCGGGAAGAAATAATGCCCGGAGACCACCAGCACACCCCGAGCCTTGAGGCGCTGATAAAGCTCCAGACTGGAGACTGGCAAATCCGGGAACCAGAGCCACAGGAACATGGCGCCTTCGGGCTTGTGGATGTACCAGCGGCAACTGTCTTCGCCCATGGCGTCCCGGAACACCGATACCGCCCGCTCCATTTTTGCTTTATAGAACGGGCAAACCACATCCCGGCTCAGGGACAGAATCTCTCCGGAGCGCACCAGCGGTTCTGCCAGCATCGCACCAAAGCTTCCGGTGGCCAGGTTCATGATGGCGTTGATACCCGACAATGCCTTGATAATGGACTCTTCGGCAATAACAATCCCGGTTCGCGCCGCCGGCAAGCCCAGCTTTGACAGGCTCAGACACAGGATAACCTGCTCGTTCCAGCTCGGCTGCGCGTCGACAAACAGCAGGCTCGGAAATGGCGTTCCATAGGCTCCGTCGACAATCAGCGGAATATCGTTTTGCCGGGCCAGTTCTTCCAGCCGGGCCAACTCCTCATCGGTGATGACGTTTCCCGTGGGGTTTGTGGGCCGGGATACACAGATAGCGCCGGTTTCTCCGGTCACCTCCACGGCGTCAAAATCCACCCGATATTTGAATTCATGGGCATCGGTGAAGGAGATGTCCGGCTGTACCGCGTGGAACAGCCCTTGCTCAATGCCGGCATCGGCGTAGCCAATGTATTCAGGCGCCAGCGGCAACAGGATATGCTTGCGATGTCCATCACCGTAGTCACCACCAAACATGTTGAAAAGCATGAAGAAGGCAGCCTGACTGCCGTTGGTCAGCGCAATGTTTTCGGGCTTCAGGCCCCAGCCGTATTCCTGATTCAGCAACTGGGCCAGGGAGGCAATAAACTGTTTTTCCCCCTGAGGGGGGTCGTAAATACCCACCAGCCGACGTACGTCCGCTTCACTGGAGGCCATCTCCACCAGAATGCTCTGAACTCTCTGCTGGATCTCCGGAATGTGGCCGGGGTTACCACCGCCCATCATGATCATGTCCTCACCGGAGGCCATGGCATTCCCGAGATCGTCCATCAGGGAAGTAATGCCGGCATCAGCGGTGAATTTACGACCGAAAGCAGAGAGTTTCATGATTCATTCCGTTCAATAAAGTACTGAGGGAGGTTACAGGCAGTGTAGCTTGGTTGCCTTATGTCAGCCTTCCAGGGAGATTCCCAGATTGCTGACACCGTCGTTGGCGGCACCGGCTCGGAGTTCAGCCAGGAAGGCTTCTTTGGGTGTTCGCTGCTTTTTCAGCGCCATGACGGTGTCACGCTGAAACAGTTTGTCGTCCTTGAGCAGGGGGTGGTGTTCAAACACGCGCACCAGTTCGTTTTCATCCATTCCCTCACCTTCGGACATTTCAACAAAATCCATGACGGTGCGGGTCGCCAACTGGGAAGCTTCGGTGGCGCGATGCTTGTTCGGATTCAGGCGGTTCAGCAGCGCCTGCTCAAGCAACTGGCAGAAATCGAAGGCTGGGTAGACACCGTAGGCATCGTACTCATCCACATTGGGGCACAGGGTTTCTAGCTTACTGAGCAGCTGCGGAATTGCGGCATCGGCTACGTCTTTCTGGAGCATGTCCCAGGCCAGATCGAGCAACTGGCGCATCTTGCCGCCGGTTTTCAGGCCAACGGCGTCGGCGAACAGGGCGTAGTTGGGAAAGGAACGTTCGGCCAGGGCCAGCAGGAAGGCGCATTCGCGCCAGCCCTGCAGCTGTGAGACGGCTTTGAGAAACTGGTTGGCGTTCATGTCCTGGGCAGGGTCACGCCGGTCTGGCCAAGGTACTTGCCGCCGCGGTCTTTGTAGCTGGTTTCACAGATTTCATCGGATTCGAAGAACAGCATCTGGGCAACGCCTTCGTTGGCGTAGATTTTCGCTGGCAAATTGGTGGTGTTGGAGAATTCCAGGGTTACCTGACCTTCCCACTCCGGCTCCAGCGGGGTGACGTTCACGATGATGCCGCAGCGTGCATAGGTGCTTTTGCCCAGGCAGATAGTAAGTACGCTTCTGGGGATGCGGAAGTATTCAACGGTGCGCGCCAGGGCGAAGCTGTTCGGCGGGATGATGCAGACGTCGCCGGTGTAGTTGACGAAGCTGTTTTCGTCGAAGTTCTTCGGGTCTACGGTGGCGCTGTGGACGTTGGTGAAGATTTTGAATTCGTTGCTGCAACGTACGTCGTAGCCGTAGCTTGAGGTGCCGTAGGAGATGACGCGGCCTTTTTCGCTTTCCCGAACTTGTCCGGCTTCGAAGGGTTCGATCATGCCGTGCTGTTCGGACATCCGGCGGATCCACTTGTCGGATTTGATGCTCATGGGTGAATTCTCGTTTCCAGCTGGTGGGAAAATTGGGGCGTAGTTTACCTTGTCGTGCGGTGACTGTCGAAGATATAGGACTGGTTGCCCAACACCGCGCACTGGGGGCTGCGCCATCAGGCCCTTCTGTCCAAAAACCGCTACGAGCACTTCCCTGTGCGCTTCTCTCCGGCCATCCATGGCCTCCGACATTTTTGGACAGAAGGGCCTGATGCCGCGAACAGACTATGGAGCTGGAGTCCCTCTGTACCCGGTCTTGGTTAATGCTCCGTCACGGAGACACTGGAAATCGTCCCACCAAGATTCCGCTCGCGGGTGGACAGCTCCGCCCCCACCCTTCTGGCGATGTCGCGGTAGCGTCTTGCCACTTCCGAATCCGGCTCGGCGACCACAGTCGGGGCGCCGCTGTCGGTCTGCTCGCGGATGGTCATGTGCAGGGGTAGCTGGCCCAGGAGGGCGGTTTCGTATTCTTCCGCGATGCGTTCGCCACCGCCGTGGCCGAAGAGGGGCTCTTCATGGCCGCAGTTGGAGCAGATGTGGACGCTCATGTTTTCGACTACGCCCAGCACCGGGATGTCGACTTTGCGGAACATTTCGATGCCTTTTTTGCCGTCCAGCAGGGCGATGTCCTGGGGGGTGGTGACGATGACGGCGCCGGTGACCGGGACTTTCCGGGCCAGGGTGAGCTGGATGTCGCCGGTGCCGGGAGGCATGTCGATGATGAGGTAGTCGAGTTCATCCCACAGGGTTTGCTGGAGCAACTGCATCACCGCACCGCTGACCATGGGGCCGCGCCAGACCATGGGGGTTTTGTCGGTGGTGACGAAGGCCATGGAGTTGGCTTGCAGGCCGTGGGCCAGCATGGGGACGAAGTATTTGTTTTCGCGTACGTCCGGGCGTTTGCCTTCGGGTACGCCGAGCATCATGCCGATGCTGGGCCCGTAGATATCGGCGTCAAGGATGCCGACCCGGGCGCCTTCGGCGTGCAGGGCGAGAGCGAGGTTGACGGCGGTGGTGGATTTGCCCACACCGCCCTTGCCGGAGGCGACGGCGATGATGTTTTTCACACCGGGGACGGCCGGCAGGTCTTTGTTGGTTTTGTAGCTGTGGATTTTCTGGGCTACGTGTACCTCGGCACTTTCAACGCCATCGACAAATTCCAGAGCGTTGGCGACGATCTGTTTCAGGCCACCAGCGATGCCTTTGGAAGGGTATGGCAGTTCGACCATCAGGGTTACGTTGCCGCTGTCGTCTGCGCTCAGGTTTTTCACGGCTCCCAGTTCGTACAGGTCTTTGTTCAGGTAGGGGTCCCGGTATTCGCGAACGGCGGCTTCTAGGGCCTGTTGGGAAATCTGGGTCATCGGAGTCTCCGGAATAAGCTCATAAGCTTGAATGCAGGTGAAAAATGATGGCTCGGAAGGTATCATCTGTGCCCGTTTCTGACCATATGGGGTCTTTACCTGGAACAATCAATTGCGATTGGCGCCGGAACCCCGTTTTTGTCTTTCCAACCCGACTCAACATAAGGTTCGGACATCACCATGACGCAAGCGAGCAAGCAACAGCGCGATATTCTGGTTACCAGCGCCCTGCCCTACGCCAACGGGCCCATTCATCTGGGGCACCTGCTGGAATACATTCAGACCGATATCTGGGTGCGCTTCCAGAACATGCGTGGCCACAACTGCTACTACGTTTGCGCAGACGATGCTCACGGCACCGCCATTATGCTGCGGGCCGAGCGTGAGGGAATTACCCCGGAGCAGCTGATCGACCGGATTCGTCAGGAGCATCAGGAAGACTTCGCGGGCTTCCACATCCGTTTCGACAACTATTACTCCACGCACTCGGAGGAGAATCAGTACTTCTCGGAGTACATCTACCGCCAGCTCAAGGACAATGATCACATTGCCACGCGCAAGATCACGCAGTTCTTTGATCCGGAAAAGGAGATGTTTCTGGCGGATCGTTTCATCAAAGGCACCTGCCCCAAGTGCAAAACCGAAGACCAGTATGGTGACAACTGTGAGGCCTGCGGCGCCACCTACACACCCGCCGAGTTGATCAATCCCCGCTCTGCGGTGTCTGGCGCTACCCCTGTGGAAAAAGAATCCGAGCATTACTTCTTCAAACTGCCGGAGTTCCACGATTTTCTGAGCAAGTGGACCCGCAGCGGTGCCCTGCAGCCCCAGGTGGCCAACAAGCTGGCTGAGTGGCTGGATGCGGGCCTGCAGGAGTGGGACATCAGCCGGGATGCGCCCTATTTCGGGTTTGAGATTCCGGATGCACCCGGTAAATATTTCTACGTGTGGCTGGATGCGCCTATCGGCTACCTGGCCAGCTTCAAGAACCTGTGCAACCGCGAAGGCATCGATTTCGAGCATTTCTGGAAGAAGGATTCCAGCGCCGAGGTGTACCATTTTATCGGCAAGGACATCATCAATTTCCATGCCCTGTTCTGGCCGTCGATGCTGCACGATGCAGGCTTCCGCACGCCAACCGCGGTCTGGGCCCATGGCTTCGTGACGGTGAACGGCAAGAAGATGTCCAAGTCCCGCGGTACCTTCATCATGGCCCGCACCTACCTGGATCACCTGGACCCGGAATACCTGCGTTACTACTTCGCCGCCAAGCTGACCGGTGGCGTTGATGACATGGACCTGAACCTGGATGACTTTGCCGCACGGGTGAACTCGGACCTGGTCGGCAAGGTGGTGAACATCGCCAGCCGCAGTGCCGGTTTCATTACCAAGCGCTTCGACGGCAAGCTGGGCAAGGTCACCGAGCAGGACAAACTGAAAGAGTTTATCGATGCCGGTGAGCAGATCGCCGAGTTCTACGAAGCCCGCGAGTTCGGCCGTGCCATGCGCCGGATCATGGAGCTGGCAGACATTGCTAACCAGTATGTGAACGATGAGCAGCCCTGGGTGATTGCCAAGCAGGAAGGCCAGGACGACAAGCTGCAGGCCATCTGCACCAACGCCCTGAACATGTTCCGCCTGCTGATGACTTACCTGGCACCGGTGCTGCCGAAGACAGCAGATGCCGCGCAGTCGTTCCTGAACTCCCGCCTGGACTGGAACAACCGCGCCGCCCTGCTGGAAAATCACGGCATCGACAAGTTCAAGCCGCTGATGAACCGGGTGGATATGGCGCAGATTGAGAAAATGCTGGACGCTTCGAAAGAAGAAATGCCGGCAGCCGTCGGTCAGCCCTCAGCGGCGCCGACCGCAGACCTGGAACCTGTGGCTGAGGAGATCGAATTCCCCGACTTTGCCAAGGTGGACCTGCGGGTCGCCAAGATCGTCAAAGCCGAGCATGTGGAAGGCGCAGACAAGCTTCTTCGCCTGACACTTGATATAGGCCATGGCGAACGCAACGTGTTTGCTGGTATCAAGTCCGCCTACAAACCGGAAGACCTGGAAGGCCGTATGACCGTGATGGTGGCCAACCTGAAACCCCGGAAAATGAAGTTCGGCATGTCTGAAGGTATGGTTCTGGCCGCAGGCCCGGGTGGCAAAGAGATTTTCATCCTGTCTCCGGATTCCGGCGCCACACCCGGCATGCGGGTAATGTAAGCAGCAAGGCTGAGACGCTCCGATGACAGAGTATTTGCTGATACTGGTCAGCACCATTCTGGTGAACAACTTCGTGCTGGTGCAGTTTCTGGGACTGTGCCCCTTCATGGGGGTTTCCGGGAAACTGGAAACCGCCATGGGTATGTCGCTGGCCACCACATTTGTGCTGACGCTGTCTTCGGTGTGCAGTTACCTGGCCTATACCTATCTGCTGGCACCGCTGGACCTGGCTTTCCTGAAAACCATCACCTTCATCCTGGTAATTGCGGTGGTGGTTCAGTTCACCGAAATGGTGGTGCGCAAAACCAGCCCCTTGCTGTACCGGGTACTCGGTATTTTTCTGCCGCTGATTACCACCAACTGCGCGGTTCTGGGCGTGGCCCTGCTTAACCTGAATAAAAACAACAACTTCGTTGAATCCGTGCTGTACGGCTTTGGCGCAGCGGCCGGTTTCTCCCTGGTGCTGGTGCTGTTTGCGGCCATGCGCGAGCGGATTGCCGTGTCTGATGTACCGGTTGCCTTTCGTGGCGCCGCCATTGGTATGATTACCGCAGGTCTCATGTCGCTGGCGTTTCTGGGCTTTACCGGCCTGGTTACGGTCTGACGGAGCAATTGTTTTATGTGGACAAGCTTTCTGATTGCCGTTGTGGTTCTGCTGGCACTGGCGCTGGTCTTTGGCGGGTTGCTGGGGTTTGCCGCTGAGCGGTTCAGGGTTGAAGGCAATCCGCTGGTAGACCAGATCGATTCACTGTTGCCGCAGACCCAGTGCGGCCAGTGCGGCTTCCCCGGCTGCCGCCCCTACGCCGAAGCTATCGCCCAAGGCGAAGCCATCAACAAGTGCCCGCCAGGCGGCGAAAGCACCATCAAGGCCATGGCAGACCTGCTGGATGTAGAACCCCAGCCCCTGGACGCCGAACACGGCGTTGAACAGGCCAAGCGTGTCGCAGTCATTCGTGAAGATGAATGCATCGGCTGCACCAAGTGCATCCAGGCCTGCCCGGTAGACGCCATCCTCGGGGCCGCCAAGCATATGCACACCGTCATCGAAAGCGAGTGCACCGGCTGTGACTTGTGCGTGGAACCCTGCCCGGTGGATTGCATCGACATGATCACCATCGAGCCGGATATCCGTACCTGGACCTGGACACCTCCAGCGCCCCAAATCATCGCCACCGATCGCCAGGGAGCCAGCGCCTGATGACTCAGCTGTGGGATTTCACCGGCGGCATTCATCCGCCCGAGAACAAGCATCAGTCCACGGCCCGCCCGATCCGCAAGGGCGCCATGCCCGATCGCCTGGTATTGCCATTGCAACAACACATCGGCGAACCGGCAGAGTTGGTGGTTGCGGTGGGCGACCGGGTGCTGAAAGGTCAGAAAATCGCAGACGTTACCAATGGCATGGGTGTGCCGGTGCATGCTCCCACTTCGGGGGTGATCGAAGCCATTGAACAGCGTCCGGTTCCCCACCCGTCCGGTATGGCGGACTGGTGCGTGGTACTGAAACCGGATGGCGAAGACCAGTGGTGCGCCCTGTCACCGATTGACGATTACAAACAACTTGACCGGGAAGCGGTGCTGCAGCGAATTCGCGAGGCCGGCATTTCCGGCATGGGGGGCGCCGGTTTCCCTACCGATATCAAGCTGAGGCCACCAAGGGATCGCAAGGTCGATACCCTGATTCTCAACGGCGCGGAGTGCGAGCCCTACATCACCGCCGATGACATGACCATGCGCGAGCAGGCCGCCGAGGTGGTTGCCGGCCTGAAAGTGATGGCGTGGATTCTCCGGCCTTCCCGGTGCGTTGTCGGCATTGAAGACAACAAGCCCGAGGCCATTGCCGCCATGCGCAAGGCGGTGGCGGGCACTCAGATTGAAATTGCGGTGGTGCCCACCAAGTACCCGTCTGGTGGTGAAAAACAATTGATACAGATTCTGACCGGCCAGGAAGTCCCCAGTGGCGGTATTCCTGCCGATATCGGGGTGATGTGCCAGAACATCGGAACTGCCGTCGCCGTGGGCCGTGCTGTCTTTGAGGGCAAGCCGCTGATATCCCGTGTGGTAACCGTTACCGGCGAGGCCGTGCGGGAACCCGGCAATTTTGAAGTCCTGATTGGCACGCCGATCCATCACCTGCTCGAAACGGCAGGGATGGCGCAGGAACGTCTTGAGCGGCTGATTCTTGGCGGCCCCATGATGGGGTATACCCTGACCACCGATTCCGTGCCCGTGGTAAAAACCACCAACTGCGTGATCGCGGCAACCGCGGCAGAACTGCCGGCTCCGCCGCCAGAGCAGCCGTGCATCCGTTGTGGACAGTGCGCCGAGGCGTGCCCCATGGAACTGTTGCCGCAGCAATTGTTCTGGTATTCCAAGGCGGGTGAATTCGAGAAAGCAGAACACCTGAACCTGTTCGACTGCATCGAATGCGGAGCCTGTTCCTACGTCTGCCCCAGCTCCATTCCGTTGGTCCAGTACTATCGGTTTGCCAAAGGCGAGATTCGCACCCAGCGCGCGGAACAGCTGAAAGCGGATCGCGCTCGCGAGCGCTTCGAGGCACGTCAGGCCCGCCTGGAACGGGAGCAACAGGAAAAGGAATTACGGCGCAAGGAGCGGGCCAAGGCTGCTGCCGAAGCTCAGGCCAAAAAGCAGGCGGAAGCAGAAATGGCCGCCGCCGATGGCCAGGCAAGCGACGACCGGGCAGCCAAAGCCGCCCTGGTACAGCAGGCCCTGGAACGCAAGAAGGCCAAAACAGCCGCCGACACCAAAGAGCAACCGGTACCGAGCAGCACTGAAGTGGCCGATGACAAACCCGACATAGAGGCGCTGGAGAAGCAACTCACCCAGGCAGAAGCCAAGCTCAACACCATGCAGGGCATGCTCGATGAGGCCCGGTCTCAGCAGGCGGATAATGTTGAGAAACTGGAACGTGCTGTCGCCAAGAACCATGATCGGGTGCAACGGGCTCAGCAGGCGCTTGATCAGGCTCGCAAGCAAGTGGCGGAAGAACCCGCGTCGTCTCAATAATTCAATCAGGCTGGAACTTCATGGCTCTTGTTCAACAGTCCTCACCCCATGCTCGTCGCGCGCGGCCCACGTCACGGGTCATGCTCTGGGTCATTCTGGCCGCTCTGCCCGGCCTGCTGGCCCAGACTCTGTTCTTTGGCTGGGGCAACCTGATCAATGTCGTCTGGTGCATTGCCCTGGCGCTGGGCTCTGAAGCCGCCTTCCTGAAGCTGCGCGGCAAACCCGTCGCCTTTTTCCTGCGTGACAACACCGCGGCGGTCACCGGCCTGCTGCTCGGGCTATCCCTGCCCCAGTTCACGCCCTGGTGGGTCTCCGGTATTGCCGTGGTCTCAGCAATCGTAGTGGCCAAGCAGCTTTACGGTGGTCTGGGCTCCAATCCCTTTAACCCGGCCATGGTGGGCTATGCCCTGGCATTGATCTCGTTTCCGGTCGCCATGACCACCAACTGGGCCGAAGCAGCCACGCTCTGGGGCGGCGCGCCCGGCTTCGGTGAGACCCTCGCGAAGATTTTCACCGGGGGCCAGACCGCCGTCGACGGCTGGACCATGGCAACACCGCTGGACGAATACAAACACAAGATTGCCAGTCACACGTCAGTGGAAGTGCTCGGCCACCCCACCTTTGGCGACCTGATTGCCCGGGGCTGGGAGTGGGTCAATCTGGCCTTCCTGGCCGGCGGCGTCCTGCTGATCGCCCTTAGAATCATAACCTGGCATATTCCGGTCGCCTTCCTGGCCGGTATTGCCGCCATGAGCCTGGCCTTTGGCAGCAACGCCGACCAGTACGCGCCTTTGCAACTGCACCTGCTGGCCGGTGGTACCATGCTTGGCGCGTTCTTTATTGCCACCGACCCGGTTTCGGCAGCCACCAGCCATCAGGGCAAGCTGATATACGGTGCCGGCATCGGTGTCCTGGTGTACCTGATTCGCAGTTGGGGCAACTATCCCGATGCGGTCGCGTTCAGCGTGCTACTGATGAACTTCGCGGTCCCGTTTATCGACCATTACACACCACCCCGCACTTACGGCCATCACAAGGCCCGCCGGGGTGTCCCGGGCCGGAGTGGAGGTTGACCATGAGTGCAGTAACCACCGCCATCCGTCGAAGCGCCATCGGCCTGGGCCTGTTTGCCATTATTACCGGCGGCACCATTGCCCTGACTCAGGGGCTGACCAAAGACCGGATTCAGGAGCAGGCGGCCCGCGCCGAGGCCAGGGCACTGTTCGAGATTATTCCGGAAAGCCAGCATGATAATGACCTGCTGAAAGATGTGGTCGCCCTGCCTGCCAGCGAGCGGCTACCCGTTGAAGGCCCCGTGCGGGCCTGGGTTGCCAGAAAAGACGGCCGGCCTATCGGCATGATACTGCCCACCGTGGCACCAGACGGCTACTCCGGTAATATCCGCCTGTTGGTTGGCCTGGATCTTCAAGGCCGGGTATTGGGGGTTCGGGTCACCAGCCATAAGGAAACACCGGGGCTTGGCGATCGTATCGAAACCCGCAAGTCTGACTGGATCTATGGGTTTGACGGGAAGTCTCTCGGTAACCCTGCCCCCAACGCCTGGAACGTGAAGAAGAACGGTGGCATCTTCGACCAGTTCACCGGAGCCACCATCACTCCGAGAGCCGTAGTGAAAGCGGTACAGAAAACCCTGGTCTATTTTCGCCAGAACCGTGAGATCATCCGCGAACGGGTGAACGCGCCCCCGGAGCCCGGTAAGCGCCGCCTGTCTCCGGAAGCCATTGCCGCCGATACTCAACCAGCGGAGCACTCCTGATCATGAGCACGAAAACGTCCAGCGAAATCATCAAGGATGGCCTCTGGCACAACAACCCTGCCCTGGTGCAGGTTCTCGGGTTGTGTCCGCTGCTTGCCGTCACCAGCACGGTCGTCAACGCCATCGGCCTGGGCCTGGCCACACTATTGGTGTTAATGGGCTCAAACCTGTCGGTCTCCCTTATCCGGAACTTCGTCAGCGAATCCGTTCGACTGCCGGCGTTCGTCATGATCATTGCCTCGTTCGTAACCTGCGCCGAACTGCTGATGCAAGCGTTCACCTATGAGCTGTACCAGATTCTCGGCATCTTCATCCCGCTGATCGTTACCAATTGCGCCATTCTTGGCCGTGCCGATGCCTTTGCTTCCAAGAATCCACCGTTACCGGCCATTCTGGACGGCGCCATGATGGGGATCGGCTTCCTTGCGGTATTGATGACCCTGGGCGCTATGAGGGAACTGATCGGCCAGGGCACATTGTTCGCCGACATGCACCTGCTCCTCGGCCCCATGGCGGCGGATTGGGTCATCCGGCCGCTCGAACAGTACCCCGACATGCTGTTCATGGTGCTTCCACCGGGCGCCTTTGTGGGCCTCGGGTTGTTGATTGCCCTGAAGAACGGC
This sequence comes from Marinobacter sp. tcs-11, assembly GCF_002049515.1. Classification (NCBI taxonomy): domain Bacteria; kingdom Pseudomonadati; phylum Pseudomonadota; class Gammaproteobacteria; order Pseudomonadales; family Marinobacteraceae; genus Marinobacter; species Marinobacter sp. tcs-11. Next base: position 39,678 of record NZ_LLYU01000015.1, read on the forward strand.
ATCGACAATCACCTCAAAGAACGCAGAAAAGCCGCCGAACCCGCTCCGGCCAGCACAGGTAGCAAACGGGTGCGCGTAACCGGCACTATTTCCTGAACCAGATCGGGCCAGCATGAACAAAGAAAAACGTACCGAGATTTTCTCCCGGTTGCGGGACGCTAACCCCAATCCGACCACGGAGCTCAATTACAGCACGCCATTTGAGCTACTGATTGCGGTCATTCTCTCCGCTCAAGCCACAGACGTAGGCGTGAACAAGGCCACCGACAAGCTGTTCCCGGTAGCGAACACGCCCGAGGCCATTCTTGCCCTGGGCGTTGACGGCCTGAAGGAATACATCAAGACCATCGGGCTGTTTAACAGCAAGGCCGAGAATGTGATCAAGACCTGCCGCATTCTGATCGAGAAACACGGCAGTGAAGTCCCGGCCCGGCGGGAAGACCTGGAAGCCTTGCCCGGCGTCGGCCGTAAAACGGCTAATGTGGTGCTGAACACAGCGTTCCGGCAGCCAGCCATGGCCGTGGACACCCACATTTTCCGGGTCTCCAACCGTACCGGTATCGCGCCGGGCAAGAATGTACTGGAAGTCGAGAAACGCTTGCTCAGGCTGGTGCCGAAAGAGTTCCTGATGGACGCTCACCACTGGCTGATCCTTCACGGCCGGTATACCTGCACAGCCCGAAAGCCAAAATGTGGCGCCTGCATTATTGAGGATCTGTGCGAATTCAAGCAGAAGCGGGACTACCAGTAGACTGTCTTGAAAGCGAACTGACAGGAACAAAAAAAAGCCGGCGAATGCCGGCTTTTTCAGATCTGGGTTGCGATCAACGCTGGCCCAGCATTTTCTCTTTCAGGTCTTCCTGGGCGGGCTTGTCTGACAGCCAGATACCAAACAGCGCCTTCTTGAACTCCAGGCCGCCAACGGTATCTTTCTGCTCGCCGTTCTTGAGTACGCGAACGCCTTCGCCGGGCAGGTAAACCAGATCAAACACATCACCTTCGGTGATCTCTTCCTGGAATACCGCCATGAACTGGTCCACATCCGACTGGATAGCAGACAGGTCACCATCGGTGGATGCCTTGAAGCCGTCCATGGTCGCCTCGGTCATGCGCTCGCTGGTGATCATCCCCGAGGTAATGTGCAGCGTGATGGCCTGGGGCTCATCAGCGTTGATAACCGCTTCGCCATCGCTCACCTGTTCAGGTACATAGAGACCACCCACATAAAGATCCATAAACCACTTGGAACGGGTGCCGGCGCCATTGAGCTTGAGTTCCTGCCCCATGGCAGAATAGGTATCGGGCACATCGACATCCCCTACGGTCAGGGCGGAAGCCGGGGCTGACAGAACACCGGTTAGCAAAAGGGATGCAAATCCTGCAGTAAGAGCCTTCTTCATAGTCCTTTCCTTTCGATCGTTATTATTGAGTGTTTCATTCGACACCAGGGCGACTCCCTAGATCTGCCCGGTGGCCCATTCTAACAACGAACTTTGCGGCCTGATCGCCACCTGGTTCTCATTTGCCGCCACATTTAACAAAAAAGCCGACCATGTTTCCATGGCCGGCTTTTTCACTGATCTCGTCAATCCAGTCTATTTGAACAGCAGACTTCCGGACAATCCCTCTTTCTCAAGGATCTCCCGCAGGCGACGCAAGGCTTCCACCTGAATCTGCCGCACCCTTTCCCGGGTCAGGCCAATCTCCTGGCCAACCTCTTCCAGGGTACTGATGGGATAGCCCCTCAGCCCGAAACGGCGGGAAAGCACTTCCTGCTGTTTGTCGCTGAGCTGATCAATCCACTTCTCCAGGCATGAACACATGTTGTTGTCCTGCAGCAGATCCGCAGGATCCGACGCGCCCTCATCGGCCACGGTATCCATCAGGGACTTGTCACTCCCGGCCCCGATCGGAGTGTCCATGGAGGCAACGCGCTCGTTGAGGCCGAGCATGCGTTTTACGTCGTCAACCGGCTTGTCGACCATGCGGGCAATTTCTTCCGCGGTCGGTTCATGGTCCAGTTTCTGGGTCAGCTCACGGGCGGCCCGCAGGTACAGGTTCAATTCCTTGACCACATGAATCGGCAGACGGATGGTGCGGGTCTGGTTCATGATGGCTCGCTCGATGGTCTGGCGAATCCACCAGGTAGCGTAGGTGGAGAAACGGAATCCACGCTCGGGATCGAACTTCTCAACCGCCCGAATCAGCCCCAGGTTGCCTTCCTCGATCAGATCAAGCAGTGTCAGCCCACGGTTGACGTAGCGGCGCGCAATCTTGACCACCAACCGGAGATTACTCTCGATCATGCGCTTACGGCCGCTCTCTTCCCCTTTACGGGCAAGCCGCGCGAAGTACACCTCTTCTTCCGGAGTAAGCAGGGGAGAAAAACCAATTTCGTTGAGGTACAGCTGAGTGGCATCCAGCTGCTTCTGGTTGGAGTAGTACTTTCCCTGTGCGGGAAATCCGTCTTCGACTTCTGCAGTTTCGTCTTCAGCAGAAGCTTTTTCAGGCTTGTCTTCGGCTAACAGTTGATCGTCGGCGTCTTCCAGATCTGCTACGCGATCAATGATGATATCTTCCTGTTCTACTGACATTGTTTACCCCGCCTCTCAATAATCCTGTTGTCACCCGCTACTTCTTTTTATTCCGGGAGTGTTTCAGTTTTGGTTTTCTTCAGGACATTTACTTGTTGGCTGGCAATTACCGTTGCCGTTTTTGTTCTTCTGTTTCGCGGTTTCAGTCAGGCTGTTGGGTAATACCCTCCGGGCCTCGGGCCCGTGCGCGTTTTTCAGCGCCTTGGCAAATACCTGGATGGATCCACCGGGTTGCCATTCTTGCGTATCTCGAAATGCAACTTCGGTTTGTCGGTTCCGGTATTGCCCAGTTCGGCGATTACCTGTCCAGCTTTCACACCCTCCCCTTCCTTAACGAGAATTTTCCGATTGTGTGCGTAGGCGCTCAAATAATGTTCGTTATGGTTCACGATAATCAGATTGCCATAACCTAGCAACCCGTTTCCTGCGTACACCACGCTTCCATCAGCCGCCGCCTTGACAGCATCACCGGGATTGCCGGCGATATCAATGCCTTTATTGACTTTGCCAGACGAAGAAAAGTTTGCAATTACAGTGCCAGAATGCGGCCAGTGCCATCGCACATTGGCCACCACCTGACTACCGGATGACCTGGCCGTCGGAGCGGAGGTCGCGGGTTTGGCAGCCGGTTTCGACACCGTCGCGCCTGCACCTGAACGGGAAGGGGGTGGTGATGCCGCGGGCCTGGAGGGCGCGGTCGTCCGCGCGGTCCGGGGGATCGTGCCCTTGCGATCAAGTCGAAGCACCTGCCCCGGACGAATATTCCAGGGCGGCCCGATGCCATTGGCATTACCCAGCTCCCGATAGTCCCGGCCGTACTGCCAGGCGATCCGATACAGGGTTTCGCCCTTTTTGACCACATGGGAGCCCCAGTAAACCGGAGGGTTATACAGATCGTCCTGATAGATTGCACTGGTATTGCAGCCTGAGAGCACAAGCACAGCGACGGCCAGGAGCGCAGTCATCATGGCCCGGAACAATGGAGGGCTCCGGCGCTCAGAAGCCGGGACTTCAGACCACCAAACGGGGAAATGCTCGAATTGAATGCGCCCGTTAAAAAGAGTCACGTATTAAAAGCTGCCCGGTTATGAAAAATCCGTCTTAAGAATCGCCCTGATTTTATCCAGTTTCTTATCATTCAGGACTAACTTACTAATATATTGCACGATTATCGGGCAATTCCAAGTTACCCTGTGCACAGGATTGTTACCCTCGGGAACAGTCTTTTTGTGCGCCAGGTAACATTTTCTCTTGCTCAGGCCGAACCACTCTCCGCAGGCCTTGCCTTTTTGCCGGCCAATTCAATCACTAATACCAACGCCAGCCCGAGCGCCGCCATTAACACCGCCAGCAGAATCTGGGGATCCTGCCCGTAAAGCGTTGTCCAGGTTTCCGGTGTCACCGGGGTCTGGCTCAACGGTACCTGATGCCCGGCACTGTTGGTACGCCAGCTGAGGGTTTCCTGCCAGGGCCAAACCTTACTCAAGGCGCCCACCATAAAGCCGGTGAGCAGCGCTAACACTGTGTCGTGAAAATGCCGAAAGGCCAGCGTAATCAGGCGCGCAACCGACAACAACCCAATCAGGCAACCCAGCACAAACAGCCCCAGATGGGTCACTTCAAGGTTTTTGATCGCGGCAAGAACAGGGGCGTACATGCCGATAATCAACAGCAGGAAGCTACCGGAGATACCGGGCAGAATCATGGCGCAGATAGCCAGCGCGCCAGCTCCCAGGAAGGCAATGCCCGTGGGCGCAAGTTCACTGGCCGGCAAGGTCGTCACCCACCAGGCAAAGACAGCCCCCGCCACAAACGGCACCAGCAAACCGGCCCGGGGCCGCTGGACCTGCTGACCAACATGCCAGACCGAGGCCACAATCAAACCGAAAAAGAAGCTCCAGATCAGAACTGGCTGGGTTTCGAGCAACCAGGTAATGACAGAGGCCAGGCTGGCAATACTCGACACAATCCCCGCCAGCAAACAGACCAGAAACGTCCCGTCGATGGCTCGCCAGAAGCCGGCCACATTACCCCGCACCAGTTGGCGCACAAAGGCTACGGGCGCGGCACTGATGGCCTCCAGCAAGCGGAAGTAGATACCGGTGATGAAGGCAATGGTGCCACCGGAAACACCTGGCACAATATCCGCGGCACCCATCGCCATGCCCCTCAGAAATATCGCAGGCAGGCGATGATGATACTCAGTCTGGTTTTGGTCTGTTTCCGACACCGACGGTTCTGACATTAACGGATAACTCCACCCAACAAAGGCACAAAATGCACCGGTTCAAGGTTGTGGCGCTCAAAGCGATTGCCTTTGCGGATAATCTCAACCAACACCTGATTCTCTTCCCCCACCGGGGCTATCAGCACGCCACCATCGGCCAGCTGATCCAGCAGTTCTCTGGGAACTTCCACCGGGGCTGCCGTTACGATGATGCCATCGAAGGGCCCTCGTTCTGGCCAGCCCATACCACCATCCGCATGTTTAAGCAGGACATTGCGCACGTTTAACTGGCGCAGCCGGTCCCGGGCGCGATCCTGGAGCGGGCGGATACGCTCAACACTGTAGATCTCGGGGAACAGTTGCGAAAGCACGGCCGTCTGGTAGCCGGAGCCGGTCCCCAGTTCCAGCACCCGTTGCGGCGCATGGGCCAGCAACAGCTCAGTCATCCGGGCGACGATGTAGGGTTGGGAAAGAGTCTGGCCATGCCCGATGGGCAGCGAGGTATCCTCGTAGGCCCGGTGTGACAACGCTTCGTCCAGAAAGATATGCCGGGGCACCTGGCCAATCACCTCAAGCACCCGGTCAGACTCTATTCCCCCCTCACGTAGACGCTGCACCAGACGCATGCGCGTGCGCCGTGAGGTCATGCCGATGCCTTCGAGCTGGGCCGTCATGACTGACCTCCGGTAGTCATATCCAGACCGTCAACCCATTCCCTGAGGCCGGACAAGGCTTCGTGCCGGGTCATATCGATGTGCACCGGGGTGATGGACACATAGCCCTCACGCACCGCATGAAAATCCGTACCCGGGCCTGCATCTCCGCCCTGCCCCGCTGCCCCTATCCAGTATCTCTGCTTGCCTCTCGGGCAGGTCATCGGCACCGCACCCTCGGCCCGTTCACGGTGTCCCAGACGGGTCACGCGGAACCCGCTAAGCCGTTCCCAGGGCAGATCCGGCACATTTACATTGAGAATGGAACGGGGGCCCAGTTTCAGGGCCTGCTTGTACTCCAGCAACAGCCGCACTACCCGGGCAGCCGTGTCGTAATGGAAGTGGCCATTGTTGACCAGCGATACAGCAATGGCAGGCAGCCCCAGATGGCGCCCCTCTGTAGCCGCGGCCACCGTACCCGAGTAGATGATGTCATCACCAAGATTGGCGTGGGTATTGATGCCCGATACAACCCGGTCAAACGCCGTGTCGAACAGACCGTTAACGGCCAGGTGTACGCAATCTGTTGGCGTTCCGTCGACAGACCGGAAACCATTGGGATGCTGCTCTACCGTAAGAGGCCGGTTCAGTGTCAGGGCATTACTGGCACCGCTGTGATCCCGGTCCGGGGCAACAACTTTCAGCTCCCCGAGGCCCTTCAGACCCTCATACAGCGCCACCAGACCCGGCGAATGAACGCCATCGTCGTTGGACAACAGAATTCGCACAATTATCTCCGCTAGCCTTACTACTTGTTATCACGGCTGAGGCTCAGGTCCTCAAGCTCGAAAAGGTCGCCCAATACCGTTGTGGCGTATTGCCCGGGCGACAACACAAACTGAACTCGCAGGGTGGTGGTATCCAGCCACTGCCATTTGAACTCACCCGGGTGGGCAACCAGGGGGCGCCGCTCCGGTTTCATGCGGGTGGACTGGAACAACCTGGCCAACCCCGGGCAGGCATCCACCACACCACGCTCAAGGGTTTCCTGCTCGCCCGAGGCCAGCGTACCGCCATCGCCCCAGAGTGGTCCGGTGGGCCCGGCACCTGAGGGTTCCGGCTCTCCCGGTAACACCTCGGTCCAGGTTCGATTGCTGACCCGCTCCGCAAGTACCTGATTGAACAGCCAGGAACGTGCCGCCGAAAAGTACAATACGTTTTTCGACGCGCTTCTGCCAGCGCGTCCGCGCTTGCGATTGAGCCGTGAGGGATCAATCTGTACCGCACGGTCGAGATTCCCTCCCTGAAAACCGAACCGCTGGGGACCAAAATAATTCGGAGCACCTTGACTCGCCAACCGCTCAAGCCCGGCTTCCACAAGCTCGCGCTGGCCCGTCACATTGCGCAGCACAATCTCAAAACCATTGGCCTGATGATCACCCCGCCTCAGTTTGCGGGAATGGCGAACCGCGGCCCGAACCGGCCAACGCTGGCCAACCTCTGCCATCAACGCCTGATCGTCCGCCTCCTGGCCTGGCCGATAAAGACTGAACCACTGAACCGTCACCGCATGCCGGTCTTTCAGGCCACAGAAACCAACATCGAAAGAACGACAGCCCGCCAGAGCCGCCAGCTCCCGGGCGACGTACTCGGTATTGTCACCGGTTTTCTCCAGCCGCAGGCAAAGGTGCTCACCGTCGCCGGATACCTCAACCGGACCTGGTGCCGCGGCATCCTCCTCCCGCTCCGGCCAGAGCAACTCCGTAACCCGAAAATCCTCGGGCGACGTTTTCAGTTCGGCCCGACCAACCCGAGCTCCGCCAGACACCGGCCAGTCCAACAGCCACTGAGAATCCTCACTCACTGGGGAACCGCCTCCAGCAGACACACGGCCTGACAGGCAATGCCTTCCCCACGCCCGGTGAAGCCCAGCTTTTCTGTGGTGGTGGCTTTCACACTCACCCGATTAGCCGGCACGCCCAGATCCTCGGCAATGTTCATCCGCATGGCCTCAATATGGGGCGCCATTTTCGGCGCCTGGGCAATGATCGTGGCATCAATATTGGTGACCGCGTACCCCTCATCCAGCACCCGCTGCATCACCCGCCGCAACAAATCCCGGCTGTCTGCACCGGCCCACTCCTCGCTGGAATCCGGAAAGAAATGGCCAATATCACCCAGCGCCACCGCGCCCAACAGCGCATCCGCAAGCGCATGCAACAGAACATCCCCGTCCGAGTGCGCCATGAGACCGTGGCTATGGGGAATTGTCACACCCCCAAGAATGACAGAATCGCCCTCACAGAAGGCATGGACATCAAAGCCCTGACCAATGCGCATGATCATCTCCGAAAACAGAACAGAATGCAGGGAATCACTGACGCCCGAGGATAAACTCCGCCAACGCCAGATCCGAGGGGACCGTAATTTTCAGATTATCCGGGCGCCCTTCCACCAGAACCGGCATGTTACCGGAAAACTCCATGGCAGAGGACTCATCCGTAATCGCCTGGCCACGTTCCAGACACAATGACAACGCCTGTTTTAACGCTCCGAACCGGAACATCTGCGGCGTCAACGCCCGCCACAACCTGCTCCGGTCAATGGTCTCACTCACCACCGGCAATGATCCGGCCTCGGCAAGCTTCAACGTATCCGCCACCGGCGCCGCCAGCAAACCACCCACCGGATGCTCAGACAACGTCTCAATCAGACGGGACAGATCTTCAGAATGAACACAGGGCCGCGCCGCATCATGTACCAGCACCCAGTCATTATCCGCGGCCTGCCCCTCCAGGGCTACCAGAGCCGACAACACCGAATCCGCCCGTTCTTTGCCCCCAGTACAGGTCTGCACCCGATCATCCCTCGCCGACTCACTCTCCGGCCACCAGTGGTCCTTCGGATTCAGCGGCACCATACAACCTTTAAACGGGGCGTTGTCCAACAAACGGGACAGGGTGATGTCCAGGATAAAACGGTTATTGATCCTGAGGTATTGCTTGGGGCATTCGGCTTTCATGCGCTGGCCGATACCGGCGGCGGGGACGATAAGCCAGAGATCTGGGGTACTCATAGACGGCTCTGCACAAGGTACGGAGAGTATCATGGGCCTTCTTTCCGGGAATTTCGGAGGCCATGGATGGCCGGAGAGAAGCGCACAGGGAAGTGCTTGTAGCGGTTCCCGGAAAGAAGGCCCATGATGCTCTATGCACCGAAGTTAATTCTCGACGACCAGAAAGAACGTCTCATCCTCACGAATCAGGCCAAGATTCATCCGGGCCCGCTCCTCAACGGCGCCCTGCTCATTGCGAAGATTCCGCACCTCCGCATAAAGCCGGTCATTCCGGGCCGCCAACTCGGCATTCTCCTCCCGCTGCTCGGCAATCGACTGCTCCAGGGCCCACACCTGCGCAAAACTGCCCTCCCCGATCCACAGGCGAACCTGCAGCAGGAGTATCAGCACTACCAGAATGGCCCAAAGCGATTTCATGCCGAATCCGTACAGAAAATGAACAACAATATAAACGAGTCGAGGGTCAAGTATAGACCTTATAGTAGATTAGCAACAATTTTCTGTAAGTCACTGTACAAAAAGGCCATCGTGTCTGAATTTTCATTCAGAACGCGATGGCCTTAACATTTTGTTACCTGCCGGAATGGACCGGCGGGTCAGAAAAGGTTGCTAATCCTCAACCCTGACCTTTGATTTCGCTCAGGCCACGGTAAGGTGCCTTGCCTTCCAGCGCCTCTTCAATACGCAGCAGCTGGTTGTACTTGGCAACCCGGTCGGAACGACACAGAGAACCAGTCTTGATCTGGCCAGCACAGGTAGCCACGGCCAGATCCGCAATGGTGGTATCTTCGGTTTCGCCGGAACGGTGAGAAATGACCGCCGTGTAGCCAGCATCCTGAGCCATCTTGATGGCATCCAGAGTCTCGGTCAGGCTACCGATCTGATTGAACTTGATCAGAATGGAATTACCAATGCCCTTCTCGATACCCTGCTTCAGAATCTTGGTGTTGGTGACAAAAAGGTCATCCCCGACCAGTTGAACCTTGCTGCCCAGTTTGTCGGTCAGCACTTTCCAGCCGTCCCAGTCGCTCTCGTCCATACCATCCTCGATGGACACAATCGGGTAACGGTCGCACAGGCCGGACAGGTAATCGGCAAAGCCTTCGGAATCGAAGCTCTTGCCCTCACCAGACAGCTGGTACTGGCCATCTTTGTAGAACTCGGAAGAGGCACAGTCCAGCGCCAGAGTGACGTCTTTGCCCAGTTCATAACCGGCTTTCTCGACGGCTTCCTTGATCGCCGCCAGGGCTGCTTCGTTGGACGGCAGGTTGGGGGCAAAACCGCCTTCGTCGCCTACGGCTGTATTCAGGCCCTGGGCCTTCAGCACTTTCTTGAGGCTATGGAAGATTTCGGCACCAACGCGCAGGGCTTCACCGAAGCTGTTCACGGAGACCGGCTGGACCATGAATTCCTGGATGTCGACGTTGTTGTCGGCGTGCTCACCACCGTTGAGGATGTTCATCATCGGCACCGGCATGGAGAATTTGCCGGAGGTGCCGTTTACATCGGCGATGTGCTCATACAGAGGCTTGCCCAGGGAGACAGCTGCGGCTTTGGCAGCAGCCAGGGATACGGCCAGGATGGCGTTGGCGCCCAGGTTGGCTTTGTTTTCGGTGCCGTCCAGGTCGATCATGATCTGGTCCAGACTGCGCTGGTCGGCGGCATCTTTACCCAGCAGGGCGTCACGAATCTGACCGTTGATGGCTTCAACGGCTTTGCGAACACCTTTACCGAGGTAACGGGAGGCGTCACCATCGCGCAGTTCCAGAGCTTCGCGGGAACCGGTAGAGGCGCCGGACGGTGCGCAAGCGCGGCCCAGTGTACCGTCTTCCAGGATGACGTCTGCTTCCACGGTGGGGTTACCACGGGAATCCAGAACCTCACGGGCTTTGATGTTGGCAATCTTGGTCATTCGTATGGTTCTCCAGATTTTATCTTCTAAACACTGAACAAGCTTTGAATTTTGGTGCAAGAGCAAACAACTGGAAGGCCTTGGCGAAAACCGCTACGAGCACATCCATGTGCGCTTCTCTCAGGCCATCCTTGGCCTTCGAAATTTTCGCCAAGGCCTTCCAGCCGTTTGCTCACGAAACCTGCAGTATGCCGTCAAACTGTTTAACGCCAGAAATCTGCGGGCTTTTAAATTGCCAACACCGCCAATCAGGCGGTGTCGATAGGTTTAAAACTTTTTACCAGATCGTCGACAGCTTTCACTCGCTCAAGGAACGGTTCCAGCTGGCTCAGGCGCAACGCGCAGGGGCCATCGCATTTGGCGTTATCCGGGTCTGGGTGAGCCTCAAGGAACAGGCCCGCCAGGCCCTGAGACATTCCCGCCAGGGCCAGGTCGGTGACCTGGGCACGACGCCCGCCGGCGGAGTCGGCACGACCGCCCGGCATCTGCAGGGCGTGGGTGACGTCGAAGAACACCGGCACGTTCATCTGTTTCATGATGCCAAAGCCGAGCATGTCCACCACCAGGTTGTTGTAGCCGAAGCTGGTGCCGCGTTCGCAGAGGATGATCTGGTCGTTGCCGGCTTCTTCGCACTTGGTGATGATATGCTTCATTTCCTGGGGTGCCAGGAACTGGGCTTTCTTGATGTTGATGACCGCACCGGTTTTGGCCATGGCCACCACCAGGTCAGTCTGGCGACTCAGGAAAGCAGGCAACTGTATGATGTCGCAGACTTCCGCCGCCGGGGCAGCCTGGCCGGGCTCGTGCACGTCCGAGATGATCGGTACGCCATACTTGCTCTTGATATCAGCCAGGATCTGCAACCCCTTGTCGAGGCCGGGGCCGCGGAAGGAGTTGACGGATGAGCGGTTGGCTTTGTCGAAGGACGCCTTGAATACGTACGGGATGCCCAGGCGAGTGCAGACATCCACATACTTTTGCGCGACTTCAAACGCCAGTTCCCTGGACTCAAGCACGTTCATGCCGCCGAACAGCACAAACGGCTTATCGTTGGCGATCTCAATGCCCGAGACGTTCAGGTTGCTGCGCGCCATAATCAGGATCCTTTCTTGTTCGCCAGCGCGGCTTCAACAAAGCCCTTGAACAGCGGATGGCCGTCGCGGGGTGTTGAGGTAAATTCCGGGTGGAACTGGCAGGCCACGAACCAGGGATGATCAGGTGCTTCCACCACTTCAACCAGTTTGCCATCGGCAGAGCGGCCGGAGATTTGCAGGCCTGCTTCTTCCAGTCTCGGCAGGAAGTGGTTGTTGACTTCGTAACGGTGACGATGGCGCTCACGAATGGTCTTCTTGCCGTAACAGCCAACGATGGTGGAGCCTTCGGTCAGCACACAATCCTGGGCCCCCAGACGCATAGTGCCGCCGAGGTCGGATTCTTCGGTGCGCTCTTCTTTTTCACCGGTGGCATCGAGCCATTCGGTGATCAGGCCGACAACCGGCTCCGGTGTGTGTTCACGGAATTCCGTGCTGTGGGCGTCTTTCAGGCCGGCCACGTTGCGGGCGTATTCGATAACCGCCACCTGCATACCCAGGCAGATGCCCAGATACGGCACCTTGTTTTCACGGGCGTACTGTACGGTGCGGATCTTGCCTTCCACGCCACGCTCACCAAAGCCACCGGGCACCAGAATAGCATCCGCGGATTCCAGCACGGAGGTGCCGTCGCGTTCGATGTCTTCGGAATCGATGTAGTTGATGTTGACCTTGGTGCGGGTCTTGATACCGGCGTGCAGCAGGGATTCGATCAGGGACTTGTAGGCGTCCAGCAGCTCCATGTATTTGCCGACCATGGCGATGGTGACTTCGTCCTGCGGATTCATCAGTGAATCCACAACCGCGTCCCATTCGCTCAGGTCTGCTTCACGGGCATCCAGGCCGAAGCGTTCGATAACCAGCTGGTCCAGACCGTATTCGTGCAGCATGCGCGGAATGGCGTAGATGGACCTGGCGTCCTGCATCGGGATGACCGCGCGCTCTTCCACGTTGGTGAACAGGGCAATCTTGCGACGGGAGCTGGCGTCTACTTCGTGCTCAGAGCGGCACAGCAGGATATCCGGCTGCAGGCCGATGGAGCGCATTTCTTTCACGGAATGCTGAGTCGGCTTGGTTTTGATCTCGCCGGCGGTAGCAATGTAAGGAACCAGCGTCAGGTGCATGAACAGTGCACGCTGGGAGCCTACTTCCACCTTCAGCTGACGGCAGGCTTCCAGGAACGGCAGGGATTCGATATCACCTACCGTGCCACCGACTTCAATCAGTGCCACGTCGGCACCCGCTGCTCCTTCCACCACACGGCGTTTGATTTCGTCGGTGATGTGCGGAATGACCTGAACGGTACCACCCAGATAATCGCCCCGACGCTCCTTGCGAATAACCTCTTCGTACACCCGGCCGGTGGTGAAGTTATTGCGTTTGGTCATTGGAGTGCGAATGAAACGCTCGTAGTGGCCAAGGTCGAGGTCGGTTTCCGCGCCATCTTCGGTGACGAAAACCTCACCGTGCTGGAACGGGCTCATGGTGCCGGGGTCCACGTTGATGTACGGGTCCAGCTTGAGAATGGTGACCTTCAGGCCGCGTGCCTCAAGGATGGCTGCCAGTGAGGCAGACGCAATACCTTTCCCCAATGAGGACACGACACCGCCGGTGACGAAAATATAACGCGTCATGCAGATTCCGTGATTATCTGGTTCGGTGAAGGAGGGAGATTATTCATCTCAAGATGGGACGCCAGACTACCAGAAAGCCCCTCTCTACTCAATCACAATCCCGCTCCACAATCAGCCGCCAGCCGGCGGCATGGGCGCCTCCGGAGTATTGTTCAGAACACCACAAATCGCCAATGGCAATCCATGCCTCTCCAGCCGCCGAGACCTCGTAAACCAGCGGCAGAGCCGCTCTCTCCCAGGGTGGCACGCCCTGCTCCTGCATCCAGGTTTTCAGCGGTCGGGAGGGTAAATTGCTGCCGAACCGGATTCGCTCGCCGCCCTGCCTCGTAGATACCCTTATTTCCGGACAGGAGGCTTCCGTTGTAGTGCTCTGCGAAGCAGGCACAAGCCGAAGGGTCCACCACCCCCACTCCATGACCTGGCCCGGCAACAAGGACCTGGGACCCACAGGGATTGCGACCTGGGGCACCAGGTAAAGGTGATCCCGATAACGGCGGATACAGAATCCGTCTCCACGAATTTCCGGAGTTCGATCCGAACCTGCGTGAATCAACTGGTCGAGTGCTGAGCACCAATCTGACAGCGCCGGAACCGGCAATCCCCGGCCATGAATCCACCAGCGCACCAGGTTCCGGCGCTCGATCTGCCCAAGTGCCGAGAACGGGGCCAGGCGGATTCGACCTTTATCGTCGCCGCAACTCTGCCATTGCAACTCCGCCAGCCGCTGACTCAGGGTTTCACTCTCGGCGCAGGCCCGAGCACTGTGAGCAACGCGCTTCAACAAACCCGGCCAACGCTGTTTAAGGCCCGGCATTACCGAGTGCCGCAGATAATTGCGGTCGTGTACTTCACTCTGGTTGCTAGGATCTTCTACCCAGCTTACCCCCTGCTCACGCGCCACCTGCTCCAATCGACTGCGGGATACGCCAAGCCAGGGCCGGTAGAGATGCCCCAACCCGAGCGACCGGGCGGCAGGCATTCCGGCCAGACCGTTTACGCCAGTGCCACGCAGCAGCCGGAACAGAACCGTTTCTGCCTGGTCGTCTGCATGGTGCGCCATCAGTAGAAGGTCGTTGTCTCCCAGAACCTCCCTGAAGACCTCGTAGCGCGCCGCTCTTGCTGACTCTTCGAGGCTCCCCGAGCCCGTAGCTACATTCACTCGACGCACCTGAAGTTCGACGCCCAGTCCAGCACAGAGATCGATACAGGCGCGCTCCGTCTGATCGTGATTGGACTGTAACTGATGATTGATATGCAACGCTCTGACGCGCGGATAGGCGGCCGCAACGACATGCAAAAGCAGGGATGAGTCCAGGCCGCCGCTCAGGGCGACCCAGAGTTCATCACAGGCGGGAAGTTTCTGAACCGGCCCGATCAGGTCTTCGGGCCAGGTATCCCGTCGAGCGGTGTTACCGCCCGCCGTCATAGCGGGTAAGACGCTCGTACCGGCGGGAAACCAGTTCATCCAGCGGCAATCGGCTCAGCTCAGCCACGCCCTGGGCCAGCGACGTCTTCAGGGTTTCCGCCATTTTTTCCGGATTACGGTGAGCGCCGCCCAGCGGCTCATCGATCACGTGATCCGCCACACCCAGCTCTTTCAGACGATCGGCGGTAACGCCCATGGCCTCAGCCGCCTGAGCAGCGTACTCGGCGCTCTTCCAGAGGATGGAGGCGCAGCCTTCCGGAGAAATAACGGCGTAGGTGGAGTACTGCAACATGTTGAGCTGGTCGCAGACACCGATCGCCAGTGCGCCACCGGAACCACCCTCGCCGATCACGGTAGAGATAATCGGAGTTTTCAGTCTCGACATCACCGCGAGGTTGAATGCGATGGCTTCACTCTGTCCGCGCTCTTCGGCACCGATACCGGGATAAGCACCCGGGGTATCGATAAAGGTCAGAATCGGCATTTTGAAACGTTCAGCCATTTCCATCAGGCGCAGAGCCTTGCGATAACCTTCCGGACGAGGCATCCCGAAGTTGCGCTTGACCTTGTCCCGCACTTCACGACCCTTCTGGTGGCCGATAATCATGACCGGCGTGTTATCGAGGCGAGCGGTGCCGCCAATGATCGACAGATCATCGGCGTAGCGTCGGTCACCATGCAGTTCGTCAAAATCCTCGAAGATCAGGTCAATATAATCCTGGGTATAGGGCCGGCGCGGGTGCCGGGCCAGACGGGCAATGTCCCAGGACTTAAGGTCGGAGAAGATCGACTCGGTCAGACTGATGCTCTTCTTTTTCAGGCGGCTGATTTCGTCGGTGATATTGATATCGGTGTCGTTACCCACCATGCGAAGCTCTTCAATCTTGGCTTCCAGGTCGGCGATCGGCTGTTCGAAATCCAGGTAGTTAGGGTTCATGATGTTCCATCATTTTATTGCCAGGCGGGCCGAAACCCGCCAAAACCAGAATTTGGGACAAAGATAGCAGCGCTGCCGGCAAGGCTAAAGCGGACATTGGTCTTAATCATAGACCAGTTCCACAGACTGGTCGCCCACCAGGTGCTTCAGCTCGAACAACAGTGTGTCGTCTGGCTGTACCCGCCAGCTTTCACCCAGTTCAATACGGGTGCTGGCCTCGGCACTGCGGTACTCAATCCAGACCGGGCTGCCTTCACTGCGAAACGGCCTGAGGGTATCGTCCAACTTGTCCAGAAGTCCATTCTGCAACTGCTCTGAACGCAACGCCAGTTTGATACCCCGGCTGAACTGCTGACGGGCGGTCGCCACATCCATCACGCTGCTGACCCGCATTTTCATCTGGCCGGAATAATCATCGTGGCTGACCTGTCCTTCCACCACAATTACCTGGTCCGACTGCAGTAACTCCCGGTTCTCGAAGAAGGCCTCGGAAAACAGGGTAGCCTCGATCCGGGCGCTGCGATCATCCAGAGTAATGAAGCACATGGTAGAGCCGGTCTTGGTCTTCATGGTGCGCTGGGCCACCACCAGCCCGGCCACCCGCTGGGGCGATTTGTTGGGCTTCAGATCGGCGATTGAGCAACGGACAAACCGACGCACTTCCCGTTCGTATTCATCAAATGGGTGGCCGGTAAGGTACAGGCCCAGAGTGTCCTTTTCGCCTTTCAGGCGCTCTTTCTCCGGCCACTCCCGAACGTGGGCAACGTCCGCATAGGTGTCTTCATCGTCGCCACCGCCCTCAAGCATTTCTCCGAACATGTCCACCATGCCGGCGGCATCGTTGCGGGACTGCTGGTCTGCCTGCTGGATGGCCTTGTCGATACTGGCCATCAGCTTGGCGCGATCGGCACCCAGTTTATCCATGGCGCCAGAGCGAATGAGGGCTTCCATGGCCCGCTTGTTGACCTTTTTCAGATCCACCCGGCGGCAGAAATCAAAGATATCCTGGAAGGGGCCTGCTTTGGCCGCTTCCACAATGCTCTCGATGGGACCTTCACCCAGGCCCTTGATTGCGCCCAGGCCGTACACAATCTGGCCCTGATCGTTAACGGTAAAGGTATAAGCGGACCGGCTGACGTCCGGCACCAGCAAGTCCAGCTTCATGTTGCGGCACTCTTCCACCAGCGTCACCACCTTGTCGGTGTTCTGCATATCGGCGGTGAGAACCGCAGCCATGAATTCGGCCGGATAGTGTGCTTTCAGCCACAGGGTCTGGTACGACACCAGTGCGTATGCGGCAGAGTGGGATTTGTTGAAGCCGTAACCGGCGAATTTCTCCACCAGGTCAAAGATGTTTTCCGCCAGGGTCTTGTCGATGCCGTTGTTTTCACAACCGTCCAGGAAGATGGCTTTCTGCTTGGCCATTTCTTCCGGCTTTTTCTTACCCATGGCCCGGCGCAGCATGTCGGCGCCGCCAAGGGTATAGCCCGCCATCACCTGAGCGATCTGCATGACCTGCTCCTGGTACAGGATAACCCCGTAGGTGGGCTCCAGAACCGGCTTCAGGCCCTGATACTGGTAATCGGGATGCGGATAAGACAACGGCTGCCGACCGTGCTTCCGGTCGATAAAGTCGTCCACCATGCCGGACTGCAGCGGACCGGGCCGAAACAGGGCGACCAGGGCGATCATGTCTTCCAGGGAGTCCGGTTGCAGGCGGCGGATAAGGTCTTTCATACCCCGGGATTCCAACTGGAATACCGCCGTGGTCTCTGCCTTCTTGAGCATGTCAAAAGAGGGCTTGTCGTCCAGCGGGATCGCGCTGATGTCCAGCTCGCCTTCCCCACGCTGCTGCCGGCGCGGGTTGATCATGTTCAGGGCCCATTTGATGATGGTCAGGGTTCGCAGCCCCAGAAAGTCAAATTTCACCAGGCCGGCGTCTTCCACATCGCCCTTGTCGAACTGGGTCACCAGACTGCCGCCTTCATCATCACAGTAAAGCGGTGAGAAATCGGTGATCTTGGTGGGCGCGATCACAACCCCCCCGGCGTGCTTACCGGCGTTACGGCACACGCCTTCGAGCTTCAGGGCCATCTCCCAGATTTCCTGGGCTTCTTCGTCCTGTTCCAGAAATTCCTTGAGCTGGGGCTCCTGCTCGATCGCCTTGTTCAGGGTCATGCCCACTTCAAAGGGAATCAGCTTGGAGAGCTTGTCCGCCAGTCCGTAGGATTTGCCCTGTACCCGGGCCACATCCCGCACCACCGCCTTGGCAGCCATAGTACCGAAGGTAATAATCTGGGAAACCGCCTCCCGGCCGTACTTCTGGGCGGTGTAGTCGATGACGCGGTCCCGGCCTTCCATACAGAAGTCAACGTCGAAGTCGGGCATGGAAACCCGCTCCGGGTTCAGGAACCGCTCGAACAGCAGATCGTATTCCAGCGGATCCAGGTCCGTGATCAGCAGCGCATACGCCACCAGCGAGCCGGCACCGGAACCCCGGCCCGGCCCTACTGGCACGCCGTTGTTCTTGGCCCACTTTATGAAGTCCATTACGATCAGAAAGTAACCTGGGAACCCCATCTGGATAATGATATCCAGCTCAAACTTCAGGCGCTTGTAATACTCTTCACGCTTTTGATCATACTCCGGATCGTCCCTGCTCAGGGTCTTCGCCAGCCGGGCTTCCAGTCCTTCTTCCGACACATGGCGAAAATATTCGTCCATGGTCATACCGTCCGGAATGGGGTAATTAGGCAGAAAGTATTCGCCCATCCGGACCTTCACCGAACAGCGCCTGGCGATTTCCACGGTGTTTTCCACGGCTTCCGGAATGTCCGAGAACAGCTCGATCATTTCCTCGGCGCTGCGCAGATATTGCTGGTCACTGAACCGGCGATCCCGCCTGGGGTCATCCAGAGTCCGGCTTTCGCCGATGCAGACCCGAGCTTCGTGGGCTTCGAAATCATCCGCCTCGAGGAAGTGCACATCATTGGTCGCCACCACCGGTAAACCGAGTTCAGCCGCCAACTCCACACTCATGTGCAGACAATCTTCTTCACCGGCCCGCCCGGTGCGCTGCAATTCCAGGTAGTAACTGTCGGGATACAGATTTCGCCAGTAGTCTGCCCGCTCCCTGGCCAGTTCCGGCTTCCCGGCCAGCAAGGCCTTGCCAACATCCCCCATCTTGGCGCCGGACAACACAATCAGTCCCTTAGCGCGGGATTCCAGCCAAGCTTTCTGGACAATCGGCTTGCCGTAGCGTTGGCCTTCGGTATAGCCCAGTGAAATGATTTCCGTAAGGTTCAGGTAGCCGTCGTTGTCACGGGCCAGCAGGGTCAACCGGAATGGATTTTCGGGCTCATCCGGATTCTCCAGCCAGATATCGGCACCGATAATGGGCTTGACGCCCGCGCCCATAGCGGCCTTGTAGAAACGCACCAGGGAGCACATGTTGGACTGTTCAGTCAGGCCAACCGCCGGCATGCCCAATTCCGCGACCCGACTGATCAGCGGCTTGACCCGAACCAGGCCATCCACCATGGAGTATTCGGAGTGAACGCGCAGGTGTACAAAGGTGTTTGCCATGGTCATTCGCCAATCAGTGCTCGGATGTCTTCTTCGGTCTGGGGCCCGAACCGGGCCTCGATCAAGGTGCCTTCAGGATCCACAACAAAGGTGGCGGGCAGCGCCATCGGTACTTGCCAACCAAACCCGGGCCCGGGATCAGCAGCCAGCATGGTAAATTCAATACCCATACGTTCGCCGAGTTCAACCAGCGGAGCACCGGTAACGCCATCAAAATTCACCCCAAGCACCGCAATATCCGGCGCCTTGTCCAACGCGTTCAGTTCCGGAATTTCCTCCAGGCAGGGTTTGCACCACTCGGCCCAGTAATTCACCAGCACCCATTGGCCACGGTACTTGTCCCATTTGGCCTGGGTGCCGTCGGCCCGTTCCAGCTCAATCTTTTCACAACCTGAAGCTGACAACAGCATCAGCATGAGTACCGGCCATGCCAGCCAACGTGTGCCACTACAAAAGAGCCCGGAATGAGGGTACTGCAAGGGTTATCCTCCTGTTAGACTAACATCCCTGAAAAGTCTGCAATCAATAGGTTAAACGGCCACGACCATGACAGAAGCTACCCGTATTTTCCATAACCCCAGGTGCTCAAAATCACGCCAGACCCTGGAACTGTTGCAGCAAAAGGGCATCGAACCGGAGATTATACGCTACCTTGAGACGCCACCGACAGAGCAGGAACTTCTACACATTCTGGATCTGCTCGGTTGCGAACCACGGGAACTCATGCGAATCAAGGAAGCCGAATACCGCGAACAGGGGCTGGACAACCCGGACCTCAGCCGCGAAGCCCTGGTACGTGCCATGGTGAATACACCGAAACTGATAGAGCGCCCGATCGTGCTGGCTAACGGCAAGGCCGCCGTCGGCCGGCCTCCGGAAAACGTACTGGACATTCTCTGACAACCAGGGTTACCGATGACCGAGACCACTACCTATCTGCTGGTACTCTATTACAGCCGCAACGGACAGACCGCCGAGATGGCCACCCAGATCGGCCGCGGCGTTGCCAGAGTGGCAGGCATTGAAGCCAGAATCCGCACGGTTCCACCGGTTTCCCCGGACACCGCCGCCAGCCTGCCCCCGGTACCGGATGCGGGAGCACCCTATGCCACCAAAGCCGACCTGGCGGAGTGCGCCGGGCTGGCCCTGGGCAGCCCGACCCGCTTCGGGAACATGGCAGCACCACTCAAGCACTTTCTGGACGGCACCGGCGACCTCTGGCTCAACGGCAAACTGGCCGGCAAACCGGCAGGCGCCTTTACCTCCACCGGCAGCCTGCACGGGGGCCAGGAAACCACCTTGCTAACCATGATGATGCCGTTACTGCATCACGGCATGGTACTGTGTGGCCTGCCTTATTCCGAAAGCGCGCTCAACGAGACCGCCACCGGAGGCACACCGTATGGCCCCTCCCACTGGGCTGGCACGGGTGAACAGCAGGCTCTGAGTGACCACCAAAAAACCCTGTGCCAGGCCTTCGGTGAACGCCTCGCCAGACTGGCCCTGAAACTGGCCAACTAAACTGGACCAAACTTTCAAACAACCCTCAATGCGGACTGCTCCATGCTCCACAACGACAAAGCCAGAAATACCGCACGCCTGACCATCGCCCTTTACCTGGCCGTGCTCGCCACCCTGCTGGTCACTACGTTCTGGCCCGCGCCGGTCGAGGGCGTCTCCATACCGCTGATGCTGACCGTCAAACTCCTGCCGCTGTTGGCTTTTGCAGTGCCGGTCTTCCGCGGTCACAATCGGGGTTATATCTGGCTGGCCTTTGTGGTGATCTTCTACTTCACTCAGGCCGTGGTTTCGGCCTGGCTGTCGGAGGGCGCGGCCGGCCCGGTGACACTGACTATTCTGACATTCCTGTTGTTTACCGTTGCCATGGTGCACCTCAAGGTCAATCGACCGGTCGCAAACTGATGCTGATGGCTCCCGGAGGCAAATAGATGGCGAATGACACCGTGACCATGCCGGCACCACCGCATCGCCAGACCCTGACCCTGAGGGACATCTGCTCAGCGCTTGTGGAAAGCGGCGAGATTACCCAGCAGGATGCTGAAAAACTACTGACGGCCAACCTCGGTGCCGCCTCTGGTGCCGGCCATACCCCACAGCGGCATCCTCTCGAACTGGTGGCGATTGCCGCTCTGACCAGCCAGCGGGACGGCCGAACTCTTGATCTGGAGCGGCTGACCCATTGGCTTGCGCGCTGGGGCGGTCAGGACTACTACCATATCGATCCGCTGAAGATCGACACTCCGGCCATCGCGCGGGTAATGTCCTACGCCTTCGCACAGCGCCATGGCATTCTCGCGGTAGAAATCACACCGGATGAGGTGGTGATTGCCAGCACCGAACCTTTCAAGCGGGAATGGGAAAGCAACCTCCGCCAGGCAGTGCGCAAGGACATTCGCCGGGTGGTCGCCAACCCCGAGGATATCCGCCGTTACACGGTTGAGTTCTATCAACTGGCAAGCTCCGTCAGCAAGGCCAGTGGCGGCCAGTCGCCAGGCAGTGCCGGCAATCAGAATTTTGAACAGTTACTGGATCTGGGCGCCAGCGAAAATCCGGACGCCAACGACCAGCATGTGGTCAAGATCGTTGACTGGCTGCTGCAATATGCTTTCGACCAACGGGCCTCGGACATTCACATAGAGCCCCGTCGTACGGTTACTCAGGTTCGGTTCCGGATCGACGGTGTGCTGCACAATGTCTACGAATTCCCGGAACACGTTGGCGTGGCCGTTACCAGCCGCCTGAAAATCCTCGGGCGCCTGAACGTGGCCGAAAAACGTCGGCCCCAGGACGGCCGCATCAAAACCCGCAAACCCGACAACAGCGAAGTAGAGCTGCGCCTGGCCACCATGCCAACGGCTTTCGGCGAAAAAATGGTGATGCGGATTTTTGACCCGGAGGTGCTGCTCAAGTCCTTCGAACAGCTGGGCTTCAGCAAGGAAGACCGGGAACGCTGGCAGACCATGACCTCTCGGCCCCACGGCATCGTGCTGGTAACCGGGCCCACCGGTTCCGGTAAAACCACCACACTGTATTCCACACTCAAACAACTGGCATCTCCGGAGCTCAACATCTGCACCATTGAGGATCCGATCGAGATGGTGGAGCCCGCGTTCAACCAGATGCAGGTGCAAACCAATATCGACCTGACCTTTGCCCACGGTGTTCGCGCCCTGCTGCGGCAGGACCCGGACATCATCATGATCGGTGAGATCCGGGATCTGGAAACCGCTGAAATGGCGGTGCAGGCAGCGCTAACCGGGCATCTGGTTCTCTCAACACTGCATACCAACGATGCCCCCAGCGCCATCACCCGCCTGATGGAGCTGGGCATTCCGCCCTATCTGATCCGGGCCACGGTACTGGGCGTGATGGCTCAGAGACTGGCGCGTACGCTCTGCCCCCACTGCAAGCAGCCCGGCGAGCCGGATGCTCAGGCCTGGCAGACGCTGACCCGCCCGTGGAAGGCGCCGCTGCCCCGGCAGTTCCACCATCCGGTCGGCTGCCTGGAGTGCCGGAACACCGGTTACCTGGGCCGAGCCGGGGTATATGAGATCATGGCACTGTCAGACAAACTCACCCGCCAGATCACCGATCGCTGCGAGCTGGAACAGCTTCGGCTGGATGCCTACAAAGAAGGCATGAAGTCGCTTCGGCTCAGTGGCGCCCAGAAGGTAGCAGCCGGACTGACCACGGTGGAGGAAATTCTGAGGGTAACACCGGAAAGTCAGCGCTGAGCACAACGGACGATCAGGCGCCCGGACGAAGCCCGCACTGCCCCAACAGATCCTGCCAGTGCCGGGTATGTCGCATCATGGCTTGGTCCAGCTCCTGCCAGAGGCTATCCGGGATATCAGCCGCCAGATGGCGCTGGTACCAGGGCGTAAAGCTCTCTGGCATTACTGCTTGCTGCTGTCGGGCGAGTTCCGCAAAGCCCGCGATCAGCGAATCCCTGGCCCGGCTGACGTCACTCATGTAAGGCTGGATTTTCTCGATATAGATACTGAAGAAGAAATTCTGAACAATCTCCGACTGGTTATTGGGCAGGCCGTTGAGACACAGCGGCCTGCCCTCCAGTCGACTGCCGAGTAGCTCGGTGCCGGCATTCAGGGTGCTGATCAGTAATCGGGCACTGTTAATGGTTTGGCCCGCCAGCACATCCGCCTGCCAGCGCTGATGGATCTGGCCGAGATTCTCCAGGGAGATCTCAAGCTTATGAGCCAGTAAGGCTTCCACCTGGCGGTTCAGCTGCTGCAGATCCCGGACCAGATCCGACGCGGGATTACCCGCTTCCGCCACCGGATAATACCCTTTGGACAGGGTAAACTGGCGCTCTACTTCCTCGGTGCCCCAGGTGGCATTCCAGACAGCCAGCGGCAGACTGCCCCGCTTGCTTTCAATGGCGGATTCCAGGGCGTCTGTCAGTTCCTCATCGTCTACCTCGGGCAGACAGGCCTCCGCGGCGCGGATAAAACGAATCTCATAGCGTAACTGATTGATGGGCTGCATCACCTTGCCCATCACCGAATTGCGTTCGCCCACCACATACTGGAGCTCACAGCCGTACAACGACAGAAAATCCAGCATGCCCAGATCCAGCTCCGGCAAGGCCAGCACACGCTCCCGCCGCCTGGGGGGAATGGCGGCCGCGGGCAGCTCGGCCCTGGTAACGGGCGCGGTATCAAGCACCCGGGCCAAACGTTCCAGATACTCATCGGTGAGGGATTCAGCGTCTGAAAAGGGATTGCAGCCGACCAGGCTCAGCGCACACACACCCGGCAACAGCCATGAATACCAGCGGCGCCCGGGCATGAATCACCTCCTATCGTTTACGCAACAGCGCATCAACCTCCGAAAAATCCCTGGCCACGACCCGGGCGGTATCCGGCAGTTCGCCCTCTCGTACCAGCCAGGCGGTTTTCAGGCCGGCTTCCTCGGCAGCACGCAGCTCTTCCTCAACATCGGACAGAAACAATACAGTGCCCGCATCGACTCCCAATTCTGCAAGAATGTTGCGATAGGACTGCGCCTCCTTTTTGCCCCCGACGGCCGTGTCGAAATAACCAGAGAAGAAAACCGTGAAGTCGCCTTCATTGCTATGACCGAAGATCAGCTTCTGGGCCTTGACGGACCCGGAGGAATATACGAACAGTCTCAGGCCCCGATCATGCCAGCGCTTGAGATAATCCGCGGCATCCGGATAGATATGGCCTTTCAGTTCACCGCTGTGGTACCCCTGCTCCCAGACCATGCCCTGCAGCGCCTTTAGCGCCCCCTCCTTGCGGTCTTCGGCAATCCACTCTTGCAGCACATTGATGAGGCCATCGATATCTTTCCGGTCGGTACCGCTGATCTCTGCCACCCGAGCCAGCTGTTCCGCCACCGCCGGCAAGGTGTGATGGTTGGCCCGGATAAACTCCGGCAAGTGCTCGCTGGCGTAGGGAAACAGGACATCGTGTACGAAGGAGATCGAACTGGTGGTGCCCTCGATGTCCGTCAGGATCACTCGAATCATCAGGCCCCTCCCGCCAGGCTCTCATAACGTGGCAGCCGGGAAGCGATATCCTCACCGGTAAAGCTCGCAACCCAGCCTTCCGGGTTGCTGAATAACCGGATACAGGTGAATTCAGGCTCCGGCCCCATATCAAACCAGTGCCGGGTGCCGTCAGGCACACTGATCAGGTCATTCCTTTCGCACAGCAGCGCGTATACCTGGTCACCGAAGTGCAGGTAAAACACCCCCTGACCACGAACGAAGAAGCGCACTTCGTCCTCGCTGTGGGTGTGCTCATCCAGAAATTTCTGGCGGAACGCGTCTTTCTGGGGATGATCCGCGGTCAGGCTGACCACGTCGGCGGTCTGAAACCCCCAATCCTGCTTGAGCCGTGCCACTTCGTCGGCATAGGCCTCAAGAATTTCCTCCTGAGTGGCATCGGCCGGCAGATCGCGGGTTGCCCAACGATCGAAATGCACACCGTGGGCACTCAGTTTATTCCGGATGGTGTCCGGGTCTGTTACGACCGTCTGGGCCTGCTCGGGCTGGTTCTGATGAAAAATGCTCAGGGTGGTCATCGGCGTACCCTCATGGTTTCGAGTTCACATTCAAAAAGAAATTCAAACGCTTCAATATGGCGCAGGCAATCGGCCATGGTGCGGCCCCAGGTGTAAAGACCATGGCCGCGGATAAGGTATCCAGGCTGTTCCGGGTGCCGCGCAAACCAGTCCCGGGTTTCCTCAGCCAGTGCCGGAATATCCTGGGTGTTGTCGAACACGGGAACAATCAGCTTACCCTCATGGGTTTGCACGCCATTGAAGGCTTTCTGTAGCTCATAGCCTTCAAGCTCCAGTGCCTGCCCCGCCGGGATCAGGCGGCTAAGCACGGTAGCCTTGACCGAGTGGGTATGCAGAACGGCGCCAACCTCGGGATAAAGCTGATAGATCACCGTGTGCAGAAGGGTTTCTGCCGACGAGCGGCAATCGCTTTGTACCGCCTGGCCATGCAGATCCACCACCATGACGTCGCCTGCACCCAACTGGCCCTTGTGCCGGCCCGATACCGTAATCGCCACATGGTCGCCATCGATACGGGCCGAATAATTACTGCTGGTGGCGGGCGACCAGCCGCGGTCGTAAAGAAAGCGGCCGGCCTCGACGATGGATTGGGCGGCGGTGGCGTAGCGGGTTACATCAAACACAGGCATCCTCCGGGTTGGTACGAGCCCTGCCCGGGCGCGAATCTGGCGCCATTATAGAACCACCCCAGCCCGGGTAAAACCGATTCCGCTCAGGCTTTAAGCGGCAGACGGCGCTGGCGCTTACCGGTCAGCGCAAACAAGGCGTTGCCCAGGGCCGGGATCACCGGCGGGACGCCAGGTTCCCCAACGCCGGTGGGCGGCTCTTCGCTGTCGACAATATCCACCACCATCTCCGGTACCTGATGCATATGCAGCAGACGATAATCGTGGAAGTTACTTTGCTGCACCTCGCCGCCCTCCAGGGTAATTTCCCCGTTCAGCGCCGCCGTCAGGCCAAAGACAATGCCGCCGGTCATCTGATCCTCGACAATTCGCGGGTTCACCACCTGACCACAGTCCACGCTGCACGTGACCTTATGAACGCGAATTCCACCCTGCTCAATACTGGCTTCCACCACCTGGGCAACATAGGTACCAAAGCTCTTGAACAAGGCCACTCCGCGCGCCCTGCCCTCTGGCACCGGCTGGTTCCAGCCCGCCAGCTCGGCAGCCCGCTCCAGAACCCGCCGATGACGGGGCTCACTCTCCAACAGTTTCAGCCGGAAACTGACTGGATCTTCGTTGGCCTGGCTGGCGAGTTCATCCATAAAGGTCTCAACCGCGAAACCATTGTGGGAATAGCCCACGGAGCGCCACCAGGTAATTGGCACGCCCGGGTCAGTATGGGTATGCCGAACCCGGACATTGGGTACCGCGTAGGGATAGCCAATAGCACCCTCAATGGCCGAAATGTCTTTCGGGGTTGCGATACCTTCAACCATCAGGCCAACCCGGCCCAATGTGCCGTACAGTAATTTTGGTGCCCAGGGGTACTGGGCTGGTGCAGCGTTCCGGACGTACCAGTCAAGTATCTGAGGGCCAACAATCTGATGATCCCAGCCCGTCAGCTGCCCATCCTCCAGACTGGCCGCCATACGATGCAACATGGCCGGGCGGAAAAAGCCATGGCGGGTGTCTTCTTCCCGGGACCAGATCAGTTTGACCGGCACTTTCACCCGGTAGGCGACCAGGGCTGCTTCCTCAATGTAGTCCTGGGTCAACCTGCGGCCGAAGCCACCGCCAAGAAAGGTAGTGTGGATAGTCACGTCATCCGGAGAGAGATCGGTGTGTCGCGCGGCGGCTATGCGGCCCAGGTCCGGGGCCTGGGTCGGCGCCCAGACTTCCATGCCACCGTCCCGATACCAGGCGGTCGCATTCATTGGTTCCATGGTGGCGTGGGCCAGGTACGGCTGCTCATATTCTGCCTCCACCAGGGTACCCGCTTTCTCCAGAACAGCCTCGGGGTCACCGTCCACCCGTTCGTCCTCGCCGGGATCGTCACCGGCGGCCTGACGATAGTGTTTGAACACGTCCGGATTGGATAACCCGACGGCCTCGGAAAAATCCCACTCAACCGCCAGCGCTTCCTGAGCCTTGCGGGCTCGCCAGTAGCGATCTGCCACTACGGCCACACCGCGCTCGGTGATGAAGGCATCAAGCACGCCCGGCATGGCCCGAACCTGATCGCGGTTGAAACTGACCGCCAGTCCGCCATAGCGGGGGCTCCGGGTCATAACGGCATAGACCATATCCGCCAGCTCTACGTCTATCCCGTACATCGCCTGGCCGGTGGACTTGGCCTCGGCATCCAGCCTTCCGGCCTGTCGGCCGATGTATTTCCACTGGGAACGGGGTTTTAGTGGCACATCACCACGAATCACCTCTTTGTCCGCCAACTCCACCAGTTTGCCATAGGGCATGGAATCCAGGCCGTTGGGGTGGCGTACGTACCCGCCCTCCGTTTTGCATTGTCCCGGCTCGACCCGCCAAACCCGGGCGGCGGCCATCACCAGCATCAGTCGCGCCGAAGCTCCGGCCTCCCGCAGGGGCTGCCAACTGGAGGCGACACTGGTGCTGCCACCGGTAAGCTGAAGCCCGAACAACGGGTTACGGTACTCCGGAGCAACCGGGGCAAATGCCACGCGAATGGCCTCCGGCGCTACATCCAGCTCCTCCGCTATCAAAGTGGTAAGACCGGTGTAGGTGCCCTGGCCCATCTCAACCCGATCGAGGGTGAAAATAATGTCGTTGTCCCGGGTGAGTTCCAGCCAGGCGTTCGGTTTCCATTCCCCGGTTTCAGGCTCATAGCCGGTTTGCACGGAGGCACAACCAGGCAGATTCAGCGCCAATAGCAGTCCACCGGAAGCCGAGGTGCTGACCTTCAGGAAATCCCGTCGATTCATCGCCATATTACGCATCCTCCCCGGCCGGCTGGTACTGACCCACACCACCGGCGACGGACTCAACCGCAGCCACAATGCGAGGATAGGTGCCGCAGCGACACAGGTTGCCGGTCATGGCGGTGACGATCTGTTCGCGATCCGGAGAGGGGTTGTTGGCCAGCAGGTGCGCGGCCGTCATGATCTGGCCAGATTGGCAATAACCACACTGGGGCACCCCCTGTTCCACCCAGGCTTTCTGTAACGGATGCAATTCGCCAGCAGCGGACAGGCCTTCGATGGTGGTGATTTCGGCACCTTCAGCCATCTCCACCGGCGTAGAGCAGGAACGGGCGGGCTGACCGTTCAGGTGCACAGTGCAGGCGCCACAGAGGCCTGCACCGCAGCCAAACTTGGTCCCTTTGAGCCCAAGTTCATCCCGCAGCACCCATAACAACGGGGTATCGGGTTCGACATCCAGTGAATGCTGGCGACCGTTCACAGTCAGCGTGAAAGCCATTCCGTGCTCCTCATCATGTTATTGTTTTGGCAGGTTCGGCGCGTTTTACCGCCACGCCTTTACTTGACGACGTCTTCACCATCCTTGTTTACCCAGATTTTGCGCTCACCGGTTTCCAGCTTGCCGTTGGAATCCCACACTTCACGGTTCTGGGTGGCACTTTCCACTTTGCCGTTATCGTTCCAGATTACCCGGTCTTTACAGCCGACCAATGTCAGTACAGAAATCAAAGCCACAAAAATCAAACGCATCTTAATTCTCCCGATTCGGTGTTTCCGTCGTAGCGAATGATCCAGACGATTCCTTATCTGGAACCATGGATCTCCCGATTATGCTGTTTTTCCCGATCGTTTTTCCTGACCATTACGTAAACCGCGCCGGTGCCACCGTGGTGTTTCTTTGCCGAATGGAAAGCGAGAACGTTGTCCAGCTCCGGCAACCACTTCGCCAGGTAGCTCTTGAGCTGGGCGATGCCATCGGGATTGCGTTCTCCCTTGCCGTGCAGGATGATCACCGAGCGCAAACCGTAATGTACGCAGTCGTTGATAAAACCGAACACTTCCCGGCGGGCTTCTTCCACCGTCATGCGATGCAGATCCAGCCGGGCCTCGATCGGGTACTGACCAAGACGCAGCTTGCGGAAAACCCCGTGCTGAACGCCTGGGCGCTGCCAGCTGAGAATGTCGTGTGCCGTTAGCGGCTCTACCATATCGGATGTCAGCGGGTTCAGGTCTCGCACCGGTTTTTCAACCGCCGCCCTCTGGCGTTCAAGGTGCCCGGGCGTCAGCTCCTTGGGCACCGATACCTCGGCCCGATTGGGTTTGCGTATCCGCTGCACATCCTTCATTTCTTCGAGGAAGGCAAGGCGTTCATCTTTACTGGTCATGACACTAACTGATTCCGGTTTGACGAGTATCAGAACTCTATCACCGCACCGGTCTACCATAAAGAAAAGCTCTGCGACGAAAATCGTAGAGCCCCTCCGGGTTCCGCTGAACTACACTGCAAGCGGAGAATAATAACGATGGAGCTCTCCTGAACCTGGCTCCCAAGCTTACGGATCGCGATATGGCCGCAGCAAATCAGGACACTACCCGCCCTCAGAACACCCGAGCGATTATGTCATTCCTGAGGGAACATGCCCCGTTCTCCAGCATGGACGACACCCATCTGGCCCATTTTGCCGAGCATGCGACCCTGAGGTTTTACGCCGATGGCGACGAAGTGCTCTCGCCCGACGATGGAGTGGTCAAACGGTTTTATGTGGTCAAGCAGGGACGTATCCGGGGTGAGCGCCACAATGAAAAAGAAGACCGGGCAGAAACCACCTTTGAAATCAGCCAGGGTGAGTGCTTTCCGCTTGCGGCACTGATTGGCGAGCGCCCGACCCGAACGCTACACAGGGCTTCCGGCGATACCTTCTGCCTCAGTATTGAACAGAACGCCTTCATCACCCTGTTTTCCGAAAGCGAATCCTTTCGCGATTTCTGCCTGCGGGGCGTGAGCAGCCTGCTGGATCAGGTCAATCAGCGCATCCAGTCCAAGGCCATGGCTTCCATTGGCTCCAGCAACAGCCTGGACACCCCCCTGGAGCGCTACGCGCTGCGCAACCCGATTGTGTGCTCACCGGATCTGCCGGTTCGCAAGGCCGTAGCCCGGATGCACGAGAATAATGTGGGCAGCATCATTATCACCGATGACAATCGTCATCCCACCGGCATTTTCACGCTGCGCGACCTGCGCACCATGATCGCTGAGGAAAAAGGCCCCCTCGACACGCCCATTCGCCAGGTGATGACAGGCAATCCCTGTCGCCTGCCCGCCACAGCGGACGCCTTTGAGGCGGCAATGCTGATGGCGGAACACCACTTTGCCCATCTGTGTGTGGTCGACGAAGAGGACCGCCTGATTGGCGTGGTATCCGAGCGGGATCTGTTCTCTCTTCAGCGGGTAGACCTGGTGAACCTGGCTCGAACCATTGGCACTGCCACCCACTTGCGCACCCTGGTCAGCCTTCGCTCCGATGTCTCAAGGCTGGTCGACGCCATGCTGGCCCACGGCGCGGATTCCGGCCAGGTGGTGAAGATCATTACCACCCTGAACGATGTCACCGTGCGCAGGGTACTCGAACTTAACCTCAAGAAAAACGACCCTGGCATTCCGTTTACCTGGCTTACCTTTGGCAGTGAAGGCCGCCAGGAGCAAACCCTGCTGACCGACCAGGACAACGGTATTCTGTTCGAGACACCAGAGGGCATGACCGAAGATCAGGTGCGTGAGAAACTGCTGCCCTTTGCCCGCAAGGTCAACGACGAACTGGCGGAGTGCGGGTTCACCCTGTGCAAAGGCAACATTATGGCCAGCAACCCCAAACTCTGCCTGAGTGACCGGGAATGGGACGACTGGTTTATCCGCTTTATTGATGCCTCAACCCCCCAGAACCTGGTCTACTCGTCGATATTCCTGGATATGAGAGCGGTCTTCGGCCCCACTGAGCCACTCCATCGTCTGCTGGAGAAGGTGCTCCAACGCATCCGCAAGAACGCCCTGTTCCAGAAAATGCTCGCTGGCAACGCGCTGCAGAGAAAACCGCCCCTGACCATGTTCCGGAACTTCCGCTATCTGAACGACGAGAAGAAACACTCGCTGGATCTGAAACGTCAGGGCCTGGCGCCATTTGTGGAATCCGTAAGGGTGTTCGCACTGGCCCATGGGGTGGAAGCCGCCAATACCCTGGAGCGCATTGATGCCCTGGCCAGAAAAGACATCTTTGACGCCAAGGACGCCAACGCCTGGAAGGAAGCCTACAGCCTGATTCAGGCCATCCGTATGCGTGCCCATCAGGAGATGCTCGACCGGGGCGAGGAGCTGACCAATTACATCGATCCGGACGACCTGAATCCTCTGGACCGGCGCATACTTCGCGAGTCTTTCCGCCAGGCCCAGCGGCTCCAGCAGAAACTCGAAGTTACGTATCAACTATAGGTCTGCGCACAGAACATGCTGGAATACATCAAACAGTGGCTGGCCAGAAGACGCGGCGGAACAGTCGGCGATCACGATGCCGCCAATCTGCCCAGCCCGAAAACGGTTGGCGACCAGCCCTTGTCCCGGAGCCGGCTGATTGTTCTTGACCTTGAGACCACCGGCCTGAACGCGTCCAAAGATGAAGTGATTGCCATCGGAGCGGTTGCCATCGAAGGTGGTGTCATCCACCTCAATGACCAGTTTGACCTGATACTGCGTCGCCCTGAACTGGACATTCGGGAAACCGTGCTGATCCATGGCATCGGCCCAGAAGCCCTGACTCAGGGCTACGAAACCCAGGATGCACTGCTCTACCTTCTGGAATGGATGAACGGCGACCCGATACTTGCCTACCACTCCGCCTTCGACCAGAAGTTCCTCGAAAAGACGCTGAAAAGCCAGTTGGGCTACACCCTGCCCCACGTCTGGATGGATGTTGCCGAGCTGATGCCGGCGTTCTTCCCGAAAGCAACGATCAAAGGGCGCGGCCTGGACGACTGGGCGGATGTATTTGGCCTGGAAATCAGTGAACGCCATCACGCCGCAGCCGACGCGCTGGTTACCGCAGAACTGGCACTGATAGCCCTCAATAAAGCCCGGAAAAACGACGTCAAAACTCTCAAAGAACTCAGTGAAAAGCTGCATTATCAACGCCGTTTACAGCATATGCACCGCTATTAGCGGAACAGATTCTACCGACCATGTCCTTGACCAAATACAAGGCAAGTTACTGAGAGTTAGACCATTTGCCAATATCCATAAATCCATTGACCGGTAAAGTCGGAGGAGACAACAAGTCGGAGAAGTACTACATGAATAATAAATTCTCTATCCGCAACACCTCACCAAAAAAACACCCAATCTCCACAACAACAATACAGGAGTGATTGTATGTCAGGTCATAGCTACGACGCTGAAAACTACTGGAAGGCGAATCTACGCCTGATATTCGGGAGCCTGATTATCTGGGCCCTGGTATCTTACGGCTTCGCTATTCTGTTACGCCCGATGCTGGCGGGAATCCCCGTAGGCGGCACCGATCTGGGCTTCTGGTTTGCCCAGCAAGGCTCCATCCTTACCTTCATTGTTCTGATCTTTCACTATGCATGGCGCATGAACAAGATCGACGAAAAATTCGGCGTGCATGAGGAGTAAGGACAAATGAGCCAATTTGCAATCAACATTATGTTCGTAGGGGGCTCGTTCCTCCTCTACATCGCCATCGCTGTCTGGGCCAAGGCCGGCAGTACCAGCGATTTCTACGTTGCGGGCGGTGGTGTGCATCCTATCACCAACGGCGCCGCAATCGGTGCTGACTGGATGTCTGCCGCTTCGTTTATCTCCATGGCTGGTCTGATCGCGGCCGGTGGCTATGCCAACTCCACGTTCCTTATGGGCTGGACCGGTGGCTACGTCCTGTTGGCCATGCTGCTGGCTCCTTACCTGAGGAAGTTCGGTAAGTTTACGGTTCCTGAGTTCATCGGGGATCGATACTACAGCGCAAACGCGCGACTGGTAGCCGTTATCTGTCTGATCGTTGCCTCGGTAACCTACGTTATCGGCCAGATGGCTGGCGCTGGTGTGGCCTTCTCCCGCTTCCTGGAAGTGGATGCCACCACCGGTCTGATCATCGCAGCGGTTGTTGTATTCGTCTATGCGGTACTCGGTGGCATGAAAGGCATTACCTACACTCAGGTAGCCCAGTACTGTGTACTGATTGTCGCTTACACGATTCCCGCCGTGTTCATTTCCATTCAACTGACAGGCAACCCGATTCCGGGCCTGGGCATGTTCTCTACCCATACCGACTCTGGCTTGCCGCTGCTTGAGAAGCTGAACCAGGTCATCACTGATCTCGGTTTCAACGAGTATACCGCTGATGTGGACAACAAACTGAACATGGTTCTGTTCACACTGTCCCTGATGATCGGTACTGCCGGTCTGCCACACGTTATCATTCGTTTCTTCACTGTGCCCAAGGTGGCTGACGCGCGCTGGTCTGGCGGCTGGGCTCTGGTCTTCATTGCCCTGCTGTACCTGACGGCTCCTGCTGTCGCTTCCATGGCTCGCCTGAACCTGATGACCACTATCTACCCGGACGGAACCCAGGCCGCTCCCATCGAATATGATGAGCGCCCGAACTGGGTCAAGGAATGGGAAGTAACGGGTCTGATTCAGTTTACCGACAAAAACGAAGACGGCCGTATCCAGCTTTACAACGACGTACCTGCGTTTGAAGCTGAAGCCCAGGCCCGCGGCTGGAACGGCAACGAACTGGTGGTTAACCGTGACATCCTGGTACTGGCCAACCCCGAAATCGCCAACCTGCCAGGCTGGGTCATTGGCCTGATCGCAGCCGGTGGTCTTGCAGCCGCGCTGTCGACAGCCGCCGGCCTGCTGCTGGCGATTTCCTCGGCGGTGAGTCACGACCTTATCAAGGGACGATTCAACCCCAGTATCAGTGATAAGGGCGAACTGATGGCTGCCCGGATATCCATGGCCGTTGCCATTGTTGTCGCCACCTATCTCGGTGCAAACCCGCCAGGGTTCGCGGCTCAGGTGGTTGCCCTTGCCTTCGGTATTGCGGCTGCCTCGCTGTTCCCGGCACTGATGATGGGTATCTTCTCCAAACGCGTAAACAACGTGGGCGCGACTCTGGGCATGCTGTCCGGCCTGATCTTCACTCTGGTGTACATCTTCGTGTACAAAGGCTGGTTCTTCATCCCGGGCACCAACAATCTGGCAGACACTCCCGAGAACTGGGTGCTGGGTATTTCCCCGCTGTCTATCGGTGCCATTGGTGCGATCGTCAACTTTGCGGTAGCCTTCGCAGTATCCAAGGTGACTGCAGAGCCGCCCGTTGAAATTCAGGAACTGGTTGAAAGCGTCCGCTACCCGCGTGGTGCCGGTACTGCCCAGGATCACTGAAGCGAAAGACAATCTGATTCATCGCACCTGATGACAGGTTGAAACCGAACGGGCTTCCTCAGTGAGGGAGCCCGTTCTTTTTTGAGGAAACCGTTGTATGTTCTGGACATTTGTAGCCACCGTTTTTTGCGGTCTTGGTGCCGCTGGCATCGCCATGGGTATTCGCGCGGCCACCGCCAAAAAAGCCCCGAAGTGGCTGATTCCGGTCTTTGCCGGTGCGGGCATGCTGGGTTATCTGATCTATGGAGAATACACCTGGTATGACCACAAACGAGCCATGCTGCCGGAAGAAGCTGTGGTTGTGGCCACCGAACAGGAGAGAATTTTCTTTCGCCCCTGGACCTTTGTGTTTCCCTACGTGACCTCATTCTCTGCGGTCGACAAGGAAAGTATCAGCCGTGATACCGGTGATCAGAACATTGTTCGCTTCACCCTTTACCGTTTCGAGCAGACGGTCACCGATGCGGTTTCGCACCGGATTCATCTCATTAACTGTGGCAGCCGGGAGCTGGTACCACTGGGTTCCGACGGGGCGCCGAGAGTAGATAACATGAAGTTGCTGGAGAGCGACGATCCACTCTATACCATCATTTGCAGAAGCTGAGACCACAGGAGCGGATAACAAGACCCCATGATTAGCGCCTGGCTGCTTGTCCTTATATCGATCACTTACATTTCACTGCTGTTCCTGATCGCCTGGGCAGGTGACCGGCACCCGGGGCTCTACAAGCGCCGTCTGGCCAGAACCCATATTTACGGTTTGTCCCTGGCCGTCTATTTCACGTCATGGACCTTCTATGGCGCAGTTGGTCGGGCCACCCAGGAAGGTCTGGCATTTCTCCCCATCTACCTGGGCCCGTTACTGGTATTCATTTTCTTTGCGCCGCTGCTCCGGCGCATCATCTACATCAGTAAACGCAACAACAGCACCTCCATTGCCGACTTTATTGCCTCGCGTTACGGCAAATCCCAGGTGCTGGCGGCCATGGTGGCCATCTTTGCCCTGATCGGCAGCGTTCCCTACATTGCCCTTCAGCTCAAAGCCATTGCCCTGGGGTTTAATGTCCTCTCGGGCACCGGTGACAGTTATCAGGAATTGAGTACAGCGGCCTGGAACGACTCTGCCTGGTACATCACCCTGGCTCTGGCGGTCTTTACCGTGCTGTTCGGAACCCGGCACCTGGAGTCCACAGAACATCATCGGGGCATGATCCAGGCCGTTGCCTTTGAATCACTGATCAAGCTCATCGCCTTTGTGGCGGTGGGGCTGTTTGTTGGCTACGGGCTGTACGATGGCTTCGGGGACCTGTTTACCCGAGTCCGCGAAGCTGACCTGATGGGCACGCTTACCACAGAGTCGCTGGAAGCCCCTGCGTTCCTCACACAGACGCTGGTTGCCATGCTGGCCATCATCTGCCTGCCACGGCAATTTCACGTGATGGTGGTGGAGAACACCGATCACCGGGATTTTGAGGTCGCTCGCTGGGCGATGCCGATCTATCTGATCATCGCCAGCGCATTCGTCATTCCCATTGCCGCAGCCGGACTGTTGAGCACTCACCTGGCGGGCAGCGATCCGGACATCGTCATCCTGCAACTGCCGATCATGGCAGGGGAACACTGGCTTGCCGTACTGGCGTTTCTGGGCGGTGGATCAGCGGCGGCCGCCATGGTGATTGTCTGTTCCGTCGCCATAGCCACCATGGTGAGTAATGAAATCATCATGCCAGGCCTGCTCAAGTTCTTCCGACCAGGCATGAACCGACGAACTGATCTCAGCTTCCTGCTGCTGACGATCCGGCGGGTTGCCATCTTTGTAGTACTGCTGACCGCCTACGGCTTCTACCGCATGGCTGGCGAAGACTACAGCCTGACGGCGTTTGGCTTACTGTCCTTTGCCGCAGCGGCCCAGTTTGGTCCCGCGCTCGTAGGCGGTATTCTCTGGCGCCAGGGTAACTTCACCGGAGCTGCCTGGGGCCTTGGGCTGGGCTTCCTGATGTGGTGTTACACCTTGCTGTTGCCCGCGCTGGTATCCACCGGGTGGGTTGCGGATACCCTGATTGAGCACGGCCTGTTTGGCTGGAACTGGACCCGACCAACAGCCCTGTTCGGTTCCGACCTGGATCAGATTAGCCATGGCATTCTTTGGAGTCTGGGGGTAAACACCGGGGCCTATATTCTGCTCTCCCTGATTACCCGGCAACGTATTCGGGAGAAGATTCAGATTGCCGCGTTCTTCCACGATGCGCAGCCCAAAGCCGAGAATGCCCAGCACCAGAGCTGGCAGGGTGAGATTCTTACCTCCGACCTGCAGGCCCTGACCGACCGGTTCATGGGGGAAGAACGTTCCGAAAGCATTTTCAGGAACTACGAACGACGTAATGCCATCCGGCTCTATCCTCAGCGGCCAGCTTCCACCCACCTGATGAAGTACATAGAGCGCCAGCTGGCATCGGTGATTGGAGCCTCCACCGCCCGCGTGGTTCTGGAGTCGACCCTGACTGGCCGCGATATGCAGATTGAGGACGTGGTCAGCATTGTCGATGAAGCCTCCCAGGCCATGACCTTCAGCCGGGAATTACTGCAGTCTGCCATCGAGAACATCAGCCTGGGCGTGTCCGTGGTCAACCATCAGCAGCAACTTGTCGTCTGGAACCATCGCTATCTCGAGCTGTTCAACTATCCCAAGGGCTTTGTCCGGGTTGGCCGGCCGGTTGAAGACCTGATGCGCTATAACCTCACCAACGCCAACCTGTCTGCCCGTCGAATTGACGACATCGTCGAGAACCGCTGTAACAGCATGCGTGAAGGCAAACCCATGTCTTACGAGCGTCAGCGCCCCGACGGCACGGTCGTCCGGGTGGATGGCAGTCCGATTCCAGGCGGCGGCTATGTCACCACATTCCAGGACATTACCGCCATGCGCAGGACCGAGCAGGCCCTGAAGGAAACCAACATCTATCTGGAGCAAAGGGTCCGGGAGCGTACCCAGGAACTGCAGGTGATCAATGAGCAGATGCTCAAGGCCAAGTCGGTAGCCGAGCAGGCAAACCAGAGTAAAACCCGCTTCCTTGCCTCTGCAAGCCACGACCTGCTGCAACCCCTGAACGCAGCAAGACTCTTTACCTCCGCGTTGTCCGGCAAAGTGAACGAGGGCGAAACCCGGGATCTGGTAGACCACATCGACAGCTCGCTGGGCGCGGCTGAGGAGATCATCAGTACACTGCTGGACATTTCAAAGCTTGATGCCGGGGCACTTGAGCCGGATATCGGCGTGTTTCCGGTCAACGAGCTGCTTCGGCATCTGGCCACCGAGTTTTCAGCCATCGCCAAGGATCAGGGGCTGGAACTGCATGTAGTCCCCAGTACCGCCTGGGTCCGTTCCGATGCGAAACTTCTGCGTCGTGTGGTACAGAACTTCCTTTCCAATGCCATCCGCTACACCGCAAGCGGCAAGATTCTGATGGGCTGCCGACGCCTGAAAGGCTATCTGCGCATTGAAGTCTGGGACACCGGACCGGGTATGTCAGATGACCAGCTTAATCACATCTTTGAGGAGTTTCGCCGATTCCAGCATGGTCGCGACAAGAAGGGGCTGGGGCTTGGCCTGGCCATTGTTGATCGTATCAGCGGCATGCTGAATCACCCGGTCACCGTGCATTCCATCCAGGGCAAAGGCAGCGTATTCGGGATCACGGTTCCGGTCGCCCCGGCCGATCAAAGCCGGCTGGATTCCCAGAAAAGTGGCAGCAGTTCAAGACGGGTATCCAATCTCGGGGGCCTTCACGTTCTGTGCATCGACAATGACGCAGCCATTCTGCAAGGCATGGTCGCGTTGCTGGGCAACTGGCAGTGTGATGTCACTGCCGCCGAAAGCCTGGACGATGCCCTGGACAAACTGGACGGACGCAGGCCCGATATTATACTTGCTGATTATCAGCTGGATGATAACCGCAATGGACTGGATGCCATGGACAGCATAAGGGAACATCTGGGAAGCGATATTCCCGGCATCCTCATTACCGGCTATATGGCGCCGGAGGTACGTGACGACGCAGTCAACCGGGGCTACCAGGTACTGTACAAGCCAGTGAAGCCTGCAGCCCTGCGAGCGCTCGTAAACAAACTACTTAAACAGAAGCGGCCATGAATCCATCCGACCGGAAAGACGCAGTAAATCCGTTTGGCAAGCTTACTTTTCTTGTTGTCGACGATTTCGAGAACTTTCGGCTATCCATGCGGCAGATGCTCCGCAGTTGTGGTGCCGACAAGATTGAGCTGGTTGCTCACGCCACGCCCGCCATCCAGTACTGTACCTACAATCACGTCGATGTCGTGCTGTGCGATTACAACCTGGGGGAAGGCAAAAACGGCCAGCATGTACTGGAAGAGCTGAGGCACAAGAAACTCCTCAAACGCTCATCGCTGTTCCTGATGGTAACCGCGGAAACCTCCAAGGAAATGGTCATGGGGGCACGGGAATATCAGCCTGACGGCTATCTGACAAAGCCCATTAACCGTGCCATGCTGGAGCAACGTCTGGGCAGCCTGATCAAACAGCGCAATGCCCTGCTCCCCATCACCCGGGAGATCGATCGGGAAAACTACCCGGAAGCCATCAGTCTTTGCCTGCAAACCCTGCCCAAACAGCCGCGCTACAAAACCTGGCTGATGAAGACACTCGGAGAACTCTACTTCATGGTCGGCGACCTGGCCCACGCCCAGAAAGTCTACGATGATGTTCTGAATCAGCGGGAGCTGTCCTGGGCCCGGCTAGGCCGGTGCAAGGTGTTGCTGGCCAACCGGAACTTTGATCAGGCCGTCGACGGCCTCAAGGCTCTGATTGAAAAACACCCGGACTATATGGAAGCCTACGACCTGCTGGCCGAAGGCCTTCAGAAACAGGGACGATCGGCCCAGGCCCAACAGGTTCTTGAGAAAGCGGCTGAACATTCCCCCAACGCTCT
The DNA here is from genome assembly GCF_002049515.1 of Marinobacter sp. tcs-11. Lineage (NCBI taxonomy): Bacteria > Pseudomonadati > Pseudomonadota > Gammaproteobacteria > Pseudomonadales > Marinobacteraceae > Marinobacter > Marinobacter sp. tcs-11. The sequence continues at coordinate 79,226 of NZ_LLYU01000015.1, forward strand.
GCTCCGCCAGAAGCATCTCGCTGAACTTGCCGGCGCAAACCAGGATATTGACACCGCCTCCCAGGCGTGGCGACAGACGGTGTCTCTGGGCATCTATTCCATACACGACAATGCAGAGCATTACCTGTCGCTCGCCCAGAGCCTGTCCGATCTGAGCGAGGGCGATCTGGACGAAGAAGGCGCGGCGCGCTCGTCAGAAGCCCTCTCTGTGCTTACGAAAATGGAGAAACGCTTCGACAACGATGAAACCATCGGGCTCAAAAGCCGGATCGTGCAGTGCCGTCTCCATGCCGGCCAGGGCCGCCACCGGGAGGCCGAGAAGATTCTTACCGCGGTCAGCTCGGAGCTCGAAAGCCTGGAGGAACTCCCGGCCGATATGGGGCTGGATTTCGCAAAAACCCTGTTCCGGATGGGCCGGGAAGATCAGGCCAAAAGAATCCTCGGCGATCTGGCCTCACGATTTGATAACGACCCCGACACCTTGCAGAAAATTGAAAACCTCCTGGACGAGCCCGTTGGCTTCCGTCAGAAACTGGAAGCACGCAGCATGAACCGGGATGGCATCAAAGCGTTTGAGGCAGGCGACCTTGATGCTGCAGTGGAAGCCTTCAACAAAGCCCTGGCGATCGTTCCGGACCATGCTGCCCTGAACCTGAATCTGGTTCAGGTGTTGATGGAGCAATATGACCAGAACCCGGAGCCTGCGTTACTGGCTGCCTGCCAACAGCGCCTGGATCGTCTGAACAAGCTGCCGGAGCAGCATCGTCAACACCGTCGATACCTGGCCCTAACCCGAAAACTGAAAGGACTGACCGCATGACCGACCCAAACATCGACTTTTCGATGGTGCTGGCCTCTGCCGTGCACGACATGAAAAATTCTCTCGGCATGTTACTGAACAGCCTCGACGAACTTCGTGGTGAACATGAGCAATCCCTTGCTGGCTCCGACAAATTCAACATGCTCCAGTACGAAGCCGAGCGTATGCATAACGATCTGGTTCAGTTACTGGGTATCTATCGCCTGGGAGAAAACAATCTCTCTGCGCACATTGACGAGCATTTTGTGCCAGATTTCCTGGAGGAGCATCTCGCCAGGCACATCCCTTTGTTGCAGGGACTCGGGCTCAAATATTCAATTGCCGCAGATGACATCAATGGCTTTTTCGACGAGGACCTGTTGACCGGCGTACTCAACAACACCATCAACAACGCCATCCGTTATACCAAAAGCCAGATACGGCTTATTGCGCGCGAAGAAGACGGTTATCTGGTGCTGGGGGTTGAAGATGATGGCCAGGGCTACCCGGAAAGCATGCAACATACTGGTACCCTGAGTTTCAAGTCGCTGGACTTCAATACCGGCAGTACCAGCCTGGGGCTGTTCTTCGCCTCGTCTGTGGCCGCACTGCATAGCGAAGGCGAGCGAACCGGCTCCATCAAACTGCACAACGGCGGCAGCCTGGGTGGGGGTGTATTCGAAATCTGGCTGCCCTGACGCAAAAATGAAATGGGAGTCTCAAAAACGGAACCCGGGCCCGCCAACCCACTGCATATTTTCTGAGCTGCACTTATAGTGCCCGAGTCTTTCGGACTGATTCATCACAGCGTAACAACGTCTGTCACTTCCAGGGAGGAGCTCTCTCATGCCGCGAGGGCACGCACTGATCATCGAAGACTCGTCAACGGCCCGTATTCTGTTGTCCCGGCTGCTTGAACGGGCGGATATCTCTACCAAAGGGGTTGCCACTGCAGAGCAGGCCTTTCCCCTGCTTCAGCAGGAACATTTCGACCTTATCTTCCTTGATCATCTCCTCCCGGGTATGAATGGCTTTCAGGCACTGGAGAGACTCAAGCAGCAGCCGGAGACGCGGGACATCCCGGTATTCATGTATACCTCCCAGAACGCAGAACGTTACCTACAGGAAGCCAGAGCCCTCGGTGCTGCCGGTGTCATTCGCAAGCAGGTTGACCGGGACCAGCTGATGCGAACTCTGGATATCATTCTGTCTAACGTGCCTGATCAGGAACAAAGTGAAGCCATCCGCCTGGCCGTTGAGGAAGGAGGACATCACGGGTTGGAAGCAACGGAACAGAACTCCCGGGGCATGACCGGGCGCCTGTCCACACTGGAAATTGCCTATGAAGAGCTCGAGGAAGAAATCCGTGAATTGCGCGCTGCCTTTACCGAATGTCAGCTACAACAGGTTCAGAAGTTAGACCAGCAACGACGGCAAATGCGCTGGCTGGGCGGCTTATCCATTGCGGGTCTGGTGGCACTGGTTTGGCTTGTCACATGGCAGGGAGGGGTTCTGGACGACTATATTGCGCGCACCGATGAACAATTCAGTTTGCTGCATAGCATTGTTGGCGGCGTTATTGAATTAATCGGTCGATAGTGACCATAAAGGCAGAAATAAAAAAGCCCCAGCATCAAGGATGCTGGGGCTTGTTTATTTAGGAGCCTGACGATGACCTACTCTCACATGGGCAACGCCACACTACCATCGGCGCAGGT